>NZ_LFJB01000010.1:0-161776 GCF_006658625.1 Bradyrhizobium sp. UNPF46 | reverse complement strand
GTTTTCGAGCGAAGTGGACACCGGTTCGCGTGAAGAAAACGCGTCAAAACAAGAATCTAGAGCTTCGGTTCTGATTCAATCAGAACATAAAATGCTCTAGAGCCGCTTGATCGCGACGACCTCGCTGCCGGCCTTCCTGATCCGGACGATGGCCGGCTCGATCGGTTCGATTACCGTCGCCATGTGATGCGCATTGGCGTGAACCATGGTGCTGGCATCGCGGACGATGGCGACATGTCCCTTCCAGAAAATCAGATCGCCGCGCTGCAAGCTGCCCCGTTCATGCGGCTCCAGGGCGCGGCCGAGCCCGGCCAGCTGCATGTCGCTGTCGCGCGGGCAGCCGATCCCAGCCGATGTCAGCGAGACCTGGACGAGACCGGAGCAATCGATGCCAAGACTGCTCTTGCCGCCCCAGAGATAGGGCGTGCCGACGAAGCGCTCGGCGACCGCGACAAAATCAGGCTCGCGATGATCGAGCGGGACGAGATGCGTCTTCGGCAGATATCGTCCCTCGTGCGTCACGGCGAAGCTGCCATCCTCGCGAGCGACGGCGAGCCTGGATCCCATCACCAGCGTCTCGGCCGGCGGCAGCTTGATCGAGGGGCCGGGGAAGGCGAATGTCCGCAGCGCGCTGACCACATGGGTTGGCGTGGCCAGGGGTTTCACGAGCGCCGCTTCCGGCAGCCAGCCGACATAGCCGTCGCCATTGAGCTGGCCCCACGCCCAGCCTTCGCCATTGCGGTCGTAGACCGTGACGCGTTCGCCGCGCAGGGCCTCCGTCATCAGCATCGCGTTCGACGAGGGCTGCTCGCGCACCGGCGCGACCGGCTCGGCCACCTCGAATTCCTCGCCGGTGACGTAGCGATCCGCCTCGACCTTGCCTTCGAGATATTTCGCGGCGAGGTCGCCTCGGGCCGGAGTTATTCGCGGATCATGCATAGCGCTCGCTCAGCAAGGTGTAGATGGCGCGCGCGGCCTGGCACTCGCCGCCTTCGGGTCGCGCCGGCTTGGCCGACGGCGTCCAGCCGTAGATGTCGACATGAAGCCAGCTGCCGGCATGCTCGACGAAGCGTTGCAGGAACAGTGCGCAGGTGATCGAGCCGGCAAAGCCGCCTGACGGCGCGTTGGTGATGGTGGCCGTCTTGGAATCCAGCCACGCATCGTAGGGCGGCCACAGCGGCATGCGCCACAATGGATCGTTCTCCTTCGCCGCGCAGCGCGCGACATCGGCGGCAAGGGCCTCGTCATTGGTGTAAAAGGGCGGCAGATCCGGTCCCAGCGCGACGCGCGCGGCGCCGGTCAGCGTGCCCAGATCGATCAGCAGCTCGGGCTTCTCCTCGTCGGCCAGCGCCAGCGCGTCGGCGAGCACCAGGCGGCCCTCCGCATCGGTATTGCCGATCTCCACCGTGATGCCCTTGCGCGAGGTGAAGATATCGAGCGGGCGGAAGGCATTGCCGGCGACGGCGTTCTCGACGGCCGGGATCAGCACGCGCAGCCGCACCTTCAGCTTCGCGTCCATCACCATGCGCGCCAGCGCCAGCACATTGGCGGCGCCGCCCATGTCCTTCTTCATGATCAGCATGCCGCTCGACGGCTTCAGGTCGAGCCCGCCGGTGTCGAAGCAGACGCCCTTGCCGACCAGCGTCACCTTGGGATGAGCAGGATCGCCCCAGCCGATGTCGATCAGCCGCGGCGCGCGGCTGGAGGCCATGCCGACGGCGTGGATCAGCGGGAAATGTTTCTCCAGCTCAGCGCCGATGGTGCAGGCAAAGCTCGCCCCGAATTCGGCGGCCAGCGCTTGCGCGGCAGCGGCGAGCTCGTCCGGGCCCATGTCGTTGGACGGCGTGTTGATGAGGTCGCGCGCGAACATCGCGGCGTCGGCGATCCGCTCGATCCCGGCGGCATCGACGCCGTCGGGCGGCACCAGCCGGACGTCGGGCCTGTCAGCCTTGCGGTAGCGCGCGAAGCGGTAGCACCCCAGTGCAAAGGCGAGCGCCGCCAGCCGTACATCGTGAGGTGCATTGGCAAAGCGATAGGTGCCCGGTGGCAGAAGCCCGGGCAGGGCGCCGGGCCGGAACAGATCACGCGACCTCGCACCCTCGTCTTCGAGGCCGAACAGCACCTGCGCCACTGCGCCGTCGGGCGCAGGCAGCGCCAGATAGGCGCCCGGCTTGGCGGTAAAGGCACATGCCGTGGCGAACTGCCGCTGCTGCGGCGGCAGCTGCTCGGCGACCTGATCCCAGCTCGATTTGGTGACGAAGAGGATCGGGATGGCGGTGGATGAGGTTTCGAAGACAGAAGGCATTGGCGGGTCCGGATCGTCGGATCAAACGGGGCATGCGAACGGACGAGACTTCGCAGAGTTTCGCTGCGGCCGCAATCGGCTTTGCTGTCACCGTTCAGCGAGCCGCTACTCGCAGCAAGGCGCTCATGCTAGGTTCCGGCAACGGTCGCCGGGGATGAGAGTTCGGGCGGCCGACGACAAAGCGCGCCGGGAGGACATGCAATGGAATTTGTGTGGAGCGTGGTCACATTCATCGGCCAGGCCATCGAGGTGATCTTCGGCTATGTCGAGCATCACCACTGGATCTTCGCGTTCCTTGCCGGTGGCTACGTGTTCTATCTCCACGACCGATCCGTCCACGCGCGGTTCGATGCGCTCGACAGGCGTATCGACGAAATCCGCAAGCGGCTCGCCATCGAGTATTGAGGTCGGAGCTGCCGAGGCATCCGAATGAGCAGGTGAGGGCGCCCGCCTCGATCGCGGCTTCGGCGGCGGGCATCGCAAGCCTCGCCGCGAGACGTGCGGCTCGGGGGCGTTAACCGGCCGTTAGGGTTAACAGTCTATTGCTGGCGCGTTCGGCTCGATCAATCGGCTCGAGAGTCAAAGCGTCATGCGTCAACGGTTCAGTCTTGCCCGGCTTCTTGCGTCCACGTCGATGGTCGCGGCGGTGGCCATGGGCCTCGGCGGCTGCACGGCCATGTCGAAACTCTCCGATGTGACGGGCTCGATCGGCGGACCCCGCGCGGAGGCGCCTCCGGCCGACCGCGCGCCCACCGATCCGGTGCGCGCCGTCGAGGTCTATGGCGAGCGCTACCGCGCCAATCCCAAGGATGCCGACACCGCACTCGCCTACGGTCAGGCGCTGCGCGCCAACGGCCAGCGCGCCCAAGCCGTCGCCGTGCTCGAACAGGCGACGATCGCCAATCCGGGCAACAAGGCGCTGCTCGCCCAGTACGGCCGCGCCCTCGCCGACAACGGCAATTTCCAGCAGGCCTACGACGTCCTGTCGAAGGCGCATTCGCCTGACAATCCGGACTGGCGCCTGCTCTCGGTGCAGGGCACCGCGCTGGACCAGATGGGCCGTCACGAGGAGGCGCGCTCCTATTACACGACCGCCCTCAAGATCGCGCCGGGTGATCCTGGCGTGCTCTCCAATCTTGGCCTGTCCTACATGCTCTCGAGAGACCTGCCGAAGGCCGAAGAAGCGCTGCGGCAGGCCTATGCCTCACCGCGTGCGAGCGGCCGGGTGCGGCAGAATCTCGGCCTGGTCGTCGGTCTCCAGGGCCGCTTCGCGGAAGCCGAGACCATCGTCAAGGCGGATCTGCCGCCGGATCAGGCTGCGGCCAATGTCGCCTACCTCAAGGAAATGCTGAACCGCAACGACAATCAGCGCGGCGCACCGAAGCGCACGCCGGTTGCCGCGCTCAGCCAGGGCGACTGATCAAATCCGATTTTGCCGTCTTGCAGCCGCGCGGTTCCCGCGCGGCGCGCCTGCGTTCCCGTCACTGCATCTCGCTGATCTTGATGCCGGTCGGCCCGAGAATGACCACGAACAGCACGGGCAGAAAGAACAGGATCATCGGCACCGTCAGCTTCGGCGGCAAGGCGGCAGCCTTCTTTTCGGCCTCCGTCATGCGCATGTCGCGGTTCTCCTGCGCCATGACGCGCAAGGAATGACCGAGCGGGGTGCCGTAGCGTTCCGCCTGCTGAAGTGCCAGACACACCGACTTGACGCCCTCGAGCCCGGTGCGCCGGGCCAGATTCTCGTAGGCGACCTTGCGATCCTGCAGATAGGACAATTCGGCCGTGGTGAGCGTGAACTCCTCCGACAACGCGATCGACTGGCCGACGATTTCGGTGGCGACCTTCCGGAACGCCATCTCGACCGACATGCCTGACTCGATGCAGATCAGCAGCAGGTCGAGCGCGTCCGGAAAGGCGCGCTTGATCGAGAGCTGGCGCTTGGAGATCGCGTTCCGCAGGAACAGCATCGGCGCCTGGAGGCCGAGATAGGCCGCGCCGATGCAGATGCCGATCTTGATCGGCATCGACTGCTCCATATGCGCGATCAGGAACACATACACGATCGAGCCGATGAACAGCACGATCGGAGCGACCATGCGGGCAAACAGGAAGGTGATGTAGGGCGCCTGACCGCGGTAGCCCGCCATGATGAGCTTGTCGCGCGCGGCTTCCTGCGCGAGCCATTTGGTGAGGTTGAAGTCCTCGACGACCTTGGAGACGATCTGTTTCGGCGTCTGGCGCAGCGTGACCTTTTCGTTCTTGTGCAGGCGCTCACGCTCGCGCTGCCGGATGCGCTCGCGCTCGCTCGCCACCGCCTTCATGCGCTTGGAGAGTCCCTCGCCGGCGAACAGCGGCATCACCAGCGTATAGACGGTGGCGCTGGCGGCAATGGCCGCCAGCAGCATGGTCATGAAGCGGACGTCATGTAGCTTCGCAACGAGAAATTCGACCATACGGCACCGTCAGAAATCGAAATTGATCATCTTCTTCATCACCATGATGCCGATCGACATCCAGACGACGCAGCCGACCAGCATCAGCTGGCCGGTGGGGTGAGTCCAAAGCAGCGAGATATATTGCGGTGTCGTGAGGTAGACGAGGAACATCACGATCGGCGGCAACGAGCCGATGATGCCGGCCGAGGCCTTGGCTTCCATCGACATCGCCTGGATCTTCTCTCTCATCTTCTTGCGGTCGCGCAGCACCTTGGAGAGGTTGCCGAGCGCTTCGGAGAGGTTGCCGCCCGACTTCTGCTGGATCGAGACCACGATGCCGAAGAAATTGGCCTCCGGCAGCGGCATGCGTTCGTAGAGCCGCGAGCAGGCCTCGCCGAGCGGCATGCCGATCGCCTGCGTCTCGATGATCGCCAGGAATTCGCTGCGCAGCGGTTCGGGCGAATCGGCTGCGACGACCTTGATCGATTCGAACAGCGGCAGGCCCGCCTTGATGCCGCGGACGATCACGTCGACCGCGTCCGGCAGTGCCGCCAGGAACTTGGTCTCGCGCCGCTTCTTCAGGAAGCTCAGCGCCCAGCGCGGAAGGCCGAAACCGCCGGCAAAGGCGAGGCCGACAGCGCCAATCAGGCCGCCGCCGGCGAACAGGGCGACCGCGAAGAATGCGGCGGCGACGACAGCCGACACGATCCAGAATTTCTGCGGCGTCCAGTCGAGCCCCGCCTGCGACAGGCGGACGGTGAGCGGCACGCTCTTCTCCTGCAGGCGTCGCGCCTCCAGATCCTTCAGCGTGGTCTCGACCTGCTCGCGGCGCGAGCGCTGGGTCTTCTCGGCTTGACGGGTCGTGGGCGCCTCGGCGCGCGAGATCGAGGCGCGGCGGCTTTCGGCCTTTCGTTCCCCCGACAGCAGCGGATAGAGGAAGACCCAGGCGATGCCGCCGACCGCTGCCGTGGCGAGGAATGCGAGGGCGAGAACTTGCATGTTCATGGCGACCTGCTCACGTCTTCGGCGTGACTTCCGCCGCGTCCAGCGCAGCGGCAAGGCGTTTTTCGTCGCCGTAATAGCGGGCGCGTTCCCAGAATTTCGGCCGGCCAATGCCGGTCGAGCGGTGACGGCCGATGATCTTGCCGTTGGCGTCCTCTCCGACCATGTCGTAGAGGAAGATGTCCTGGGTGATGATGGTGTCGCCTTCCATGCCCATCACCTCGGTGATGTGGGTGATGCGGCGGGAGCCGTCGCGCAGGCGCGCCGCCTGGACGATGACGTCGATCGAGGCGCAGATCATCTCGCGGATGGTCCGCGAGGGAAGCGAAAAGCCTCCCATCGTGATCATGGATTCGCAGCGCGACAGGGCTTCGCGCGGGTTGTTGGCATGCAGGGTGCCCATCGAGCCGTCATGGCCGGTGTTCATGGCCTGGAGCAGGTCGAACGCCTCGGGTCCGCGGACTTCGCCGACGATGATGCGTTCGGGGCGCATACGCAGGCAGTTGCGCACCAGTTCGCGCATGGTGACCTGACCCTCGCCCTCGATATTGGGCGGGCGGGTTTCCAGCCGCACCACGTGGGGCTGCTGGAGCTGGAGCTCGGCGGCGTCCTCGCAGGTGATGATGCGCTCGTCGTGCTCGATGTAATTGGTCAGACAGTTGAGCAGCGTGGTCTTGCCCGAGCCGGTACCGCCGGAGATCAGCACGTTGCAGCGGACGCGGCCGATGATCTGGAGGATCTCGGCGCCTTCCGGCGAGATCGCGCCGAACTTGACGAGCTGATCAAGCGTCAGCTTGTCTTTTTTGAACTTGCGGATGGTGAGCGTCGGGCCGTCGATCGACAGCGGCGGCACGATGGCGTTGACGCGGGAGCCGTCGGCGAGGCGCGCGTCGCAGATCGGAGAGGATTCGTCGACGCGCCGGCCGACCTGGCTGACGATGCGTTGACAGATGTTGAGCAGCTGCTGGTTGTCGCGGAAGCGGATGCCGGTGCGTTGGATCTTGCCCGCGACTTCGATATAGACGGTGTTGGCGCCGTTGACCATGATGTCGGCGATATCGTCGCGCGACAGCAGCGGCTCGAGCGGACCGTAACCCAGAACGTCGTTGCAGATGTCGTCGAGCAGCTCTTCCTGCTCGGCGATCGACATCACGATGTTCTTGATCGCGATGATCTCGTTGACGATGTCGCGGATTTCCTCGCGCGCGGATTCCGAGTCCAGCTTGGCGAGCTGGGCGAGGTCGATCGCCTCGATCAGCGCGCCGAAGATGGTGGCCTTGACCTCGTAGTAATTGTCCGAACGCCGGCTCTCCATCGGCGGAGGCGGCGGAGCCTTGGCAGGGGCAAGCGGCGGTGAGGCGACGGCCGGCGCCGGGGCGCGCGACACCGTCGGCGCCGGAGCCTGGGCAGGCTCGGGCGACACGGCGCCGGGCTTGGGCGCCCGAAGGTCGGTGTCTGTTCCGCTACGCTTACCGAACACTTAACAACTCCACGCGGGCTATTTTCCCCGCAACTTGTCAATCAGGGGTGAAAGCAGGGACGACTTTTGCTTCTTGGTCTCGCTGCGGCCGGTCAGGCGCTGGGCGATCTGAAGGAACATCTCTATCGACTTGTGGTTGGCGGAAATCTCCGCGATCATCTGGCCGTTGTTGGCGGCCGAGCCGAAGATCTGGGGCTCGAACGGGATCGAGACGATCGGCTGGCTCTCGATCGCCTTGGCGAACTCCGTGGCGGCGATTTCGGGCCGCTTCGGCACGCCGACCTGGTTCAGGCAGTAGAGCGGCGGCCGGTCGTTGGGGCGCGCGGCCTTCAACAGATCGAACAGGTTCTTGGCATTGCGCAGATTGGCGAGGTCTGGGGCGGCCACGATCAGGATGTCGTCCGCTCCGATCAGGGCGCGCTTGGTCCAGCCCGACCATTGATGCGGAATGTCGAGCACGATGCAGGGCATGGTGGAGCGCAGCGTATCGAACACGGAATCGAAGGCGTCGGTACCGAAATCATAGACGCGGTCGAGGGTTGCCGGCGCCGCCAGCAGGCTGAGATGGTCGGTGCATTTCGACAGCAGGCGGTCGATGAAGGCGGTGTCGACGCGATCGGGCGAGAACACGGCGTCGGCGATGCCCTGCGGCGGATCCTGGTTGTAGTCGAGACCGGCGGTGCCGAAGGCGAGGTCGAGATCGGCGACGACGGCATCCATCGCAAGGTCACGGGCGATCGCCCAGGCGACATTGTGGGCGATGGTGGAGGCCCCGACGCCGCCCTTGGCGCCGACCACGGCGATGATGCGGCCGACCGCCTTGGCTTCCGGTGCCGAGAACAGGTTGCAGATCGAGCGCACGACGTCGATCGCGCCGACCGGCGCGAGCACGTAGTCGCTGACGCCGCGGCGCACCAGCTCGCGGTAGAGCATGACGTCGTTGATGCGGCCGATCACGACCACGCGGGTGCCGGCATCGCAGACGGTGGCGAGTTGGTCGAGCCCGCTCAAGAGATCGTTGCGGCCGTCGCTCTCGAGCACGATGACGTTCGGCGTCGGAGCCGAGCGGTAGGCTTCGATCGCGGCCGCCATGCCGCCCATCTGGATCTTCAGATGGGCCTTGCCGAGGCGGCGATCCTCGCCGGCCGACTGGACCGCGGCCGCGGTTTCCACGGTCTCGCAGAAAGCCTGGACCGAGACGCGCGGCGCGGGCGCAATATGCTCCTCGACCGGCGGAGGAGTTGCATCCGGCTGCTCTTCGTGTGTCTGGCGGGCGTAGCTGATCATTTGCCGGTGTCGCTGAGTTTGGCCTTGTCGGCCTCAGGATAGGTGACTGCCGTCGACGTTCCCTTGCGATACTTCTCGAAGGCCGCCGTGCGCCGTATCGTGTAGGAAGGCGTCTCGGGCCGCGGCTGCTCGAGGTCCGACGGATTGTCGACCATGGCGGCGAGATTGCGCTGATACGCGCAGCCGTAATTGTAATAGTCCTTGTTCTCGAACCAGCTCTTGTTCTTCATCGAAGGACCGATGTCCTCCGGCCACAGGCCGCAGGGACCCGCGACCGCGGCGATCTTGGAATAAGTGAGCCGGATCGGCGGCAGGAAGCGCTTGTCGTCGGGCTGGTAGGGGCGAACGTTGACGCCGCGCGGCGGAACGCCTGCGCCCGCCAGCATCGCCTGGATTTCCCGCATCGTATCTGCGACCGGACGCGCATTGGGCGTGCCGGACGGTACGTCGATGCGGATGGCGCCCGTGCCTTCGTGCAACCATGCCGACGCGACGCCCATCACGTCCGCGCGCTGGGCGGCGGTCAATCCGCCGCGCGCATGGCCGACGAAGACGACGATCGAACGGTTCTGCTCCTCGATCGCGATCGGATGGCGCTGCTTGTAGTCGTCGGGAATGGAGGCGGTGACGACTTCGTTGTGCTGGCAGCCGCCGAGCGCGAGCGTCAGGCCGACGAGCGCGCCACCGAGGCGGACGGCGCCTTTGCGAAGCTGGGGTGGTCTTGTGATCATCGTGAAGTCCCCGTTCCGCCTCAATCGGTGATGAAGCCGTAGGTGCCGCGGTAGTTCTTGGCCGGTTCGGTCCGGCCGGGCACGCCGTAGAGGCGGTTGATGTTGCCGATCAGCTGGGCCTGCGGATCCGGTGGCGGGGCGAAGCCGTCATCCGGCCGCGACAGGTCCTTCGGCGCCACCGCGCGAACGACATACGGCGTCACGATCACGACCAGCTCGGTCGCGTTGTTGACGAAGTCGCGGCTGCGGAACAGCGTGCCGAGGATCGGAAGCTGCATCAGTCCCGGCAGTCCGCTGACGGCCTGCTTGGTCTGCTGCTGGATCAGTCCGGCCATCGCCATCGCGCCGCCGGAGGGAATTTCCAGCGAGGTCTCCGCGCGGCGGGTTCTGATCGAGGGCACCGTCAGCGAGTTCACCGACGTCGAGGTCACGGCCTGCGACAGCGTGATTGCGTTCTCGTTCGACAGCTCGGAGACTTCGGTCATCACGCGCAGGCTGATCTTGCCCTCGCTCAGCACCACGGGGGTGAAGTTGAGCGAGATGCCGAACTTCTTGAAGCTGATCTGGGTGGTACAGACATGCGTGGTGGGGTCGCACGCATAGCCTGCCGGGACCGGGAATTCACCGCCGGCAATGAACGTCGCCGATTCGCCGGAGATCGCGGTCAGGTTCGGTTCGGCCAGAGTGCGGATCACCCCCGCGGTTTCCATCGCGCGCAGGGTGGCCTGCACCGTCGGCGCGCCGCCGAACTTCGTCGTCAGGTTGTTGCCGTCGACGAGGTTCTTGCCGAGCGCCGTGAACGGATTGGAATTGGTGAAGCTCACCACCGACGTGCCGTAATTGAGGTTGGCGGTGAGGTCGATGCCGAGCTGCTTGACGATGCTGCGCTGGACTTCCGCCACCGTCACCTTGAGCATGACCTGATCGCGGCCACGCACGACGATCGAATTCAGCACCTTGTCGGAGCCGCCGGCCAGGCGCGCCGCGAGATCGTTGGCCTGCTGTGCCTCGAGCGGATTCGCCGCCGTGCCGGTCAGGACGACGCCTTCTCCCAGTCCGTCGATCTGGATGTCCGAATTGGGCAGGACCTGCTTCAGCGCGGCCCGCACGCCGTTGAGGTCGCGCTTGACCGCGATGTCATAGGCGGCAATCTGCTGACCGGCGGAATCGAAGAACACGATGTTGGTCTGGCCGACCGTGGCGCCGATGATGTAGGCGCGCTGGGCCGAGCGGACCACGGCATTGGCGATCTTGGGATCGGCGACGAGCACGTCCTTGATGTCGCGCGGCAGGTCGATCACGATGGACTTGCCGACGCCGAGCGAGAGGAAGCGCGCGTTCATCTGGCCGTCCGCCGCGGCCGGCGCCACGGGACGGTAATCGGCGGCGACCACGGGGGTCAGCACCGGGTTGAGCGCCAGCGCGAGAGCGGCAGAAAACGACAGGGCGCGAACCATGGAGGTTCGCAACGTCGCCAAATTCACCCTGTTTTTCATATCGACTGTCTTCATCGTGCTTTCGCCGTCTGACTTGGAATGCCGTAGCGAATGATCGAAATGCCGTCCCGCTTCTGTGCGGAATCGTCGAGCGTGATTTCGCTCATCTTGATGTCCACGATGCTGCGCAGTGCCAGCGACAGCGTGCCGCTCTGGCGGGCCGCGGAAAGCGTCGCGGTCTGCGCGGGATTGAGCTCGAGGGTGACGGTCTTGCCGACCACCGCGTTCTGGCCGTCCTTCTCCTTCGGCGCCTGGTCGATGGCCAGGACTCGGATATTGGACAGGATGATCTCGGAGGTGACGATGTCGGGAGCGCCGTTGGCCTGGTCCGGATTCTTCAGCCGGCGCGTGAGCAGGACGTCGACGCGATCGTTGGGCAGGATGAAGCCGCCCGCACCGGTCTCCGGCGAGATCTCGGTCGAGATCGCCCGCATGCCGGTAGGCAGGATCGCCGCCATGAAGCCTGAGCCTTCGGGCTTGACCAGCTTCTGGTCGCGGATCGGCTCACCCTGAATGAAGGGAGATCGCGCGATCGAACCGGTGACCTGGGTCGCGCCCTCGGGACGCTCGTTGCGGCGGATGAAGGTGGCGCTGGCGGTCGCAGCCGGCCAGGTCTGCCATTGCACGTCTTCCGGCTTCACGGTCTGGCCGAGGCCGATGTCGTTCTTGGCCACGAGAACGTCGACGGTGGGAAGCTGCGCGACCGGAGCCACTGGGGGCGGCGCAGAATTGTCCGAGCCGCTCGCCAGGTACGCGGCGACGCCGCCGGCGCAGATGGCGACCGTCAGGACGACAATGCGTGCCCTATTCATACGCTTCACTTTCCACAAGACGCCGCGACGCTGCCGCCGCCGTAATCGGCAGTTGACCAGCTATTCGTCAAAGCATGGTTAATGAGGCGTATCTAAATCGCCTTAACGCAGGGTTACCCGTGCGTTCAGCGCAGTGCGAGATGAGCGAGGTCGATCGCCTTCACCCATTCGGTCTCCGGGTAGACCATCAGCGCGCTCAGCGCGAGCGCGATGCCATAGGGGATGCCGCTCTCCTTGGCGTGCAGCCGTGCGAGCCAGGCCTGACCCGCCAGCCCGTAGGGCAGCGGCCATTGCCGGAACTGGAGCAGGAGCAGCGTCAGCGCGCCGCCGAACAGCGAAGCGTAGAGCAGGAAGTTCATCAGTTGCGTGAAGCCGAACCAGAGCGCGACGGAGGCGGCAACCTTGGCATCGCCGCCGCCGACCCAGCCCATCGCGAAGCAGGCGAAGGCCACGACCAGCAGAAGCGCCCCGGCACCGACGTGGGCAAGCACCTCGTAAGGTGCCATGCCACCGGCAAGGGCAAGCGCGAAGAAGCCTGTGACCAGCGCCAGCGACACCCGATTCGAGATCGTCATGGTGAAGAGATCGCTCGCGGCGGCGAACGCCATCAGGGCCGGGAAGAGCAGAAGGCGCGCAAGGTCGAGGATCATGGGCTGCGTCTTGAGGCCTGGTTTTGCCGCGGGAACTGGCGTCGCCGGATGCTAGCCCGCAGTGCTAAACAAACCGACAACGGCCCGAAGGGACGTGCGGGACCGAAGCCGGCGGAACGCGTGTTCACCAGAGGCTGGCAATGCGTGCAGCGAGCGCGACCGTTGCAAGCAGCAAGGCAAGGCAGACCCAGTAGACCGGCGATGCGGCCTGCGCCCCTGCCTCGTTCGCCGCGACCGCGGCATCGGTACTGTACTTGCGCAACGCCACTGGAACTCGCCGTCTTCAGAAAAGCAAAGGCCCCGGAGGTCCGGGGCTTTTGCCGTCGTCCGGTGACCTGCTTACTTCAGCGAAGAGCTGATCGAGGTGAACTTGGTGTTCAGCGTGGTGCCGAGATTGTTGACGACGGTGATGATGGCCAGCGCGATGCCGGCGGCGATCAGACCGTATTCGATGGCGGTGGCGCCGGATTCATCCTTCGCGAAACGCGCAATCAAGTTCTTCATGAACAAAACTCCATCTGGGGTGGGATCGCCTCGTTCGGCGCCGTCTTTGACCCGATGACCATGATAGCCGAGCTCTTTCGGCGCGGTTAATTCGATCGAGCAAACCCGGCTCTGGCGCGATGCTTTGGCGCAGAGTGAATTTCGCCTTAAGACGGCGCCTGCAAATCGTTCCGGTTCCGGATGCACCGCCGGCGCGGCGGTCGCTTCATCCTCCCTTAAATTTCGCGGAGTACGCCTAAGGGCACGGAATCCGCGGAGAGAGGCGACGATGTCGAGCCTGCCCATGCTAGTCGCCCTGATGATTGGCGAGACCATCATCAAGGTGATCCCCGTCACCTTCGTGCTCGCGGCAGTCTTCACGGTGCTCGAGCATTTCTGGGCCTGCAATCCCGGCGCGCCGTGGTGGCGCAAGCGCGAGATCATCACAGACATCTGCTATTGGTTCTTCGTTCCGGTCTTCGCCCGAACGATGCGGATCGGACTTCTGATCGTCGGCGCCGGCGTCGTCTTCAACATCCATGACGCCGACGGGCTCATCGCCTTCTACGACAACGGCCACGGTCCGCTGTCGGAGCTGCCGCTGTGGGTGCAGGGCGCGCTGTTCCTGGTGCTGTCTGATTTCATGCTCTATTGGGTGCACCGGCTGTTTCACGGCGGTGGCTTCTGGAAGTATCACGCCGTCCATCATTCGTCGGTGGAGATCGGCTGGATTTCGGCGGCCCGCTTCCATCCCGTCAATCTCGTGCTCGGCACGATCAGCGTCGACGTCGTGCTGCTGATGGCCGGTATCTCCCCGAACGTCATGATCTGGGTCGGCCCTTTCACCACCTTCCATTCGGCCTTCGTGCACGCCAACCTGAACTGGACCTTCGGACCATTCAAATACCTGCTGGCGACGCCGGTGTTCCACCGGTGGCACCACACCTCGCTCCAGGAGGGCGGCGATACCAATTTTGCCGGAACGTTCCCGATCTGGGACGTGCTGTTCGGCACCTTCCGCATGCCGGAAGGGCAACTGCCGCAGGATTACGGCAAGGACGAAGCGACCATGCCGAGGGAGTTCGGCGGCCAGCTGGCCTATCCGTTCCGCCAATAGGGCGGAAATTCGGGGGCGCAAATATCCAGTCCGTTCAAACAATCGCCGGCGAATTTGCGGAACGTTCATGAATTAAAGGCAGGTTAGCCGGGTCGGGCACCGGCTCCGCTGTCATCTGTTCGCTTCTGCCGGTTTGTGACGTCCCGGGGGTAAGAGTATGCGTAAAGAGTTGCTGCGCCGTCAGGCGCGCGTCTGTCTTCTGGTTGCCGCCGCCGTGTTGGCATCGCCGGCGGCCGGTCTGGCCGAACCCACAGCCGATACCATTGCCGTCAGCGTCGACCAGGCCAAGCTGGTGCGACTGCCCGGCAAGGTGGCGACCATCGTGGTCGGCAATCCCCTGATCGCCGACGTCACGCTCCAGCCCGGCGGCATGATCGTCGTGACCGGCAAGGGCTACGGGGCCACCAATTTCATCGCGCTGGACCGGGCCGGCGAGATCCTGGTCGACCGCCAGATCCAGGTCGAAGGTCCAAGCGACCGGCTCGTCACGGTCTATCGCGGGGTCGAGCGCGAGTCCTACAGCTGCATGCCGCTTTGCCAGCGTCGGGTGACGCTCGGCGACAGCGACGCCTACTTCAACAACACGATGAGCCAGGCCGGTTCGCTGAGCAACAATGCCAGCGGCAACGCCGGTGCGGGCGCCAAGACCAACTGACCGGACCGACTGCGCCTGAACACGCCCTAGCGTTTCCGCGTCAGGGCGACGTCTCTCTGCGCGTCGTCTTCTCCCGCCGGCGTGTGCGGTTAACGCATCCTTAACGGTGCGGTTGGAGGAGCGTGAATCGCCTGCAACACTTAAACAATCAGTTTTAGCTAATGATCGCAGATAATCGCCGCTGCTTCAGGAATTTGACGCGATGCCTCCACCTACCAGGTTCACGCTCCGCAAAGCGCTATGCCGGTTTCGTGGCAGCCGCCGCGGCTCCGCGGCGGTCGAGTTCGCGCTGGTCGCTCCGATCTTCTTCGGGCTGCTGTTCGCCATCATCGAGACGGCAATGGTGTTCTTCGCCGGCCAGGTGCTCGAAACCGTCACGCAGACTTCCGCGCGCGCCATTCTGACCGGCCAGGCGCAGGCGCAAGGAGGCTCGGTGGCGGCCTGCCAGACGAAGCCCAACGTGGTCTCGGCGTGCGATCAGACGACGTTCAAGGCCTATGTCTGCACCCAGATCCCGGCGCTGTTCGATTGCAGCAAGCTTTACGTCGACGTGGTGAGCACCACCTCCTTCACGACGCTGAGCCTTCCCGATTACGGCGATTCCTGCAGCTTCAACCCGAGCGGCGTGCAATACAATCCCGGCAGCGCCAGCCAGGTCGTCGTAGTGCGGATGTTCTATCAATGGCCGCTCTTCGTCACCGGCCTCGGCTACAACATCGGTTGCAGCAGCAAGCGGCTGCTGGTGGCGACCGCGGCCTTCAAGAACGAACCCTTCTGATGCAGATGGATCTGGGCGGACCAATGCAGGCGATTGCGAA
This sequence comes from Bradyrhizobium sp. UNPF46, assembly GCF_006658625.1. Lineage (NCBI taxonomy): Bacteria > Pseudomonadati > Pseudomonadota > Alphaproteobacteria > Hyphomicrobiales > Nitrobacteraceae > Bradyrhizobium > Bradyrhizobium sp. UNPF46. The sequence goes on along the minus strand of NZ_LFJB01000010.1, from coordinate 146,502 downwards.
TTTCTCGAGGAATGCCCGCGACGCCGTGCGCGACTTCCTCGCCGACAAGCGCGCGCTCGCGGCGACCGAATTCGCGGTCATCGTCCCGCTGATGCTGGTGATGTTCTTCGGCACGGTCGAATTCTCGTCGGCCATTGCGATCGATCGCAAGGTCACGCTGATTGCGCGAACGCTGTCCGATCTGACATCGCAGTCGACGACGCTTGCCGATTCCGACATGCAGAACTCGTTCACGGCAAGCATCTCGATCATCATGCCTTACGACGCTTCTCTCGTGAAGAGCTCGATCTCCCAGATCTATATCGATGCCAACAGCATTGCCACGGTGCAGTGGAGCAAGGCCGGCACCATCGCGAACGGCGCAACGCAAGCGACGCTGGCAACTTCGGCTCGCAAGGCCGGCGACAAGGTGACCAGCCAGATACCCTCGACCCTGCTCGTTCCGTCGACCTACCTGATCCTCAGCGAGGCGAGCTACACTTACAAGCCGACCGTGGGCTACGTGTTGAAGTCGAGCATCCCGCTGAGCGATCTGTCCTACACGCGGCCGCGTCAGGTCACCTGCGTTCCCTACAACGGCGTGCCGTCCTCGTGCTGACATCCTTGCGCAGGACCTGAAATGAAAAAGGCCGTGCGTTGCGCACGGCCTTCCTGCTTTCTCGCGAGCCGATCGGGCCAGGGGCCCGACGGGTTCAGCCTGCGGCGCGGAGGTTGTCCGCTGCCGACTTGCCGGAGCGGCGGTCGGCCACGACCTCGTAGGAGATCTTCTGACCTTCACGCAGCGTGCCGAGGCCAGCACGTTCCACGGCGCTGATGTGGACGAACACGTCCTGGCCGCCATCGTCGGGCTGAATGAAGCCGAAGCCTTTGGTCGCGTTAAACCACTTCACGGTTCCCATGCTCACGGGGGTAGTCCCTTCTCAGATAACACAATGTCAGAGCCCGCTCGCGCGGGCCGGTTGGATCGAATTTTGGAAGGGTCGTCAGCGTGTCTGAACCGGCTGTACCGGTGGATGCTAATGTCGTCCGGCCGAAAATCGATAATTTCATTTTATCGGAATTGGGGCCTCAAAACAATCCGGGCGCACACGATTTTTTGATCCACCGTGGCGTCCACGGCGGATCATCATACAGGTTGGAATTCCGCTTCTTCCGCGCCGGCAATCGATCAGCGGCGGCGGAACTGGCCGCCACGCTGTCCGGGACGAGGGGGGCCGCCCGCGGTGCTCGGACGTTCGTCCTTGTGGCGGAAAATCAGGCGGCCCTTCTCGAGGTCGTAGGGCGACATCTCCACCGTCACGCGGTCGCCCGCCAGCGTCTTGATGCGGTTCTTCTTCATCTTGCCGGCGGTATAGGCAACGATCTCGTGTCCGGCATCGAGCTGCACGCGGTAGCGGGCGTCGGGGAGGATTTCGGTGACCAGTCCTTCGAACTGGATCAGCTCTTCCTTAGCCATGTGGGTGTCTCCAGTCGTGGACTGCTAGTTCGAATGAGGATTGCGGTTCGGTCGGCCGTTGGGGCGACTCTCGCGACGCAAAAAGGCAACGCCTTGTATTCCATCAGGCTTGCCGGCGCTATGCGCGGGACGCTGTTCCGACCGATCGGCTGGTGAGGAGTTCACCTTACCACCGTTACCGCGGCGGCGGCGAGACCCCTTGGAGGCCTTGTGGCCTTCACCGGGCCTGCCATCAACAGATCTGCCCTCGAATTGGCGTCCTTCGACGGGCCTGCCGTCAACATGCCGGCTGTCGCCCTGCCTGCCGGCGCTATGGTGACGTCCGTCCTGCCTGTCGTCGCGCCGCCCGTCGCCGTGCCGGGCGCCCTGCGGGCGCTGGCCCGGGCGGCCGCCCGGTCGTCCCTGTCGTTGCTGCTGCGGGGGCGGACCGGCGTCGCGGCGGCCGGCATCGGTGCGGAGGTCTTCGCGCGGCAGCGTCACCTTGATCAGCCGCTCGATGTCGCGGAGGTAGCTGAGTTCTTCGCCGCCTGCGACCAGCGAGATCGCGGTGCCCTCGGCGCCGGCGCGCGCGGTGCGGCCGATGCGGTGGACGTAGGTTTCCGGCACGTTGGGCAGGTCGAAATTGATGACATGGCTGATGCCGTCGACGTCGATGCCGCGGGCGGCGATGTCGGTGGCGACCAGGGTGCGGATCTCGCCCGAGCGGAACTGGGCGAGGGTGCGCTCGCGATGGTTCTGCGACTTGTTGCCGTGGATGGCGGAGGCAGGGATGCCGGCCTTCTCAAGGGTTTTCACCACCTTGTCGGCGCCGTGCTTGGTGCGGGTGAAGACCAGGGCGCGGTTGACCTGCTCCTGTTTCAACAGCTTGGCGAGGAAAGCCGGCTTCGCGGAGAAATCGACCTGGATGATGCGCTGCTGGATGCGCTCCACGGTCGAGGAGACCGGGGTCACCGCGACGCGGGCGGGGTCACGTAGCATGGCGTCGGCGAGCTCGGCGATATCCTTCGGCATGGTGGCCGAGAAGAACAGCGTCTGCCGCTTGATCGGCAGCTTGGCGACGATTTTGCGGATGTCGTTGATGAAGCCCATGTCGAGCATGCGGTCGGCCTCGTCGAGCACGAGGAATTCGACGCTGCCAAGCTTCAGCCCGTTGCTCTGCACGAGGTCGAGCAGGCGGCCCGGGGTGGCGACCAGCACATCGACGCCCTGCATCAGGGCGCGGACCTGGCGGCCCATCGGCACGCCGCCGATGGCCAAGGTCGAGGACAGGCGGATGTGGCGGCCATAGGCGTTGAAGCTGTCGAGGATCTGCCCCGACAGCTCGCGGGTCGGCGACAGCACCAGGACGCGGGCCGTCTTGGGCTGCGGCTTGATGCGGTTCTCGAGCAGGCGGTGCAGGATCGGCAGCGCGAAGGACGCGGTCTTGCCGGTTCCGGTCTGGGCGATGCCGACGACGTCGCGGCCGGTCAATGCCAGCGGAATGGTCTGGGCCTGGATCGGGGTGGGGGTGACGTAATTCTCTTCCTGAAGAGCGCGCGCGATGGGTTCGGCGAGGCCGAAGTCCTGAAACGAAGTCAAAAGAGGGGTTCTTTCCATGTCGAAAGCGAACGCCCGGCGCATCTAGCGCGGCGCGCGCAAAAGGGTGTCGAGGAGACACCTGCGTGTTTGGGGTGTCGGATGGCTTGGGAGATATGGGGCAAGCCAGACGCCCGTAGAGGGCTTAAGAACACGCGGCTCGCAACGACCCCTTGATTCGCAAGAGGTCTCGGCTGTTCATATGGAACATTGAGGGGGCGCTTTCAAGGCAGCACGGCCCTAAACGGCGATTGCAGTGCAGAAATAGTTATGCCGGAAATTTAGCCAGAATAGGCAATTTGCTCAAAAAATAGATCGCCTGCCGCTTTGGCATACATTTGAATTGCCTTGGATTTAGGCTGCACGTCTATTTCGAAACTTTGTTTTCGGGTGATTCTTCCAACAAAATCAAAGAGTTGATGGGTGCTCAGTCCATGGCACAGTTCTTGCGAATCCGTTAATCGCAGGCGGCCGTGGGGCCGTTTCGCAGCGTTTTAACGTCTGCGTCAGGGAGATGAGAAACTCATGCTTAGCAAATCTACTCACGATATAGCGGCGTCATTTAGCCGCCGCGGCGTGCTCGCCGCGACCGCCGGATTGATGCTCGGTCTGGCTTCATTGACCGGCGCGAAGGCCGCCGATGACACCATCAAGGTCGGCGTGCTGCACTCCCTCTCCGGCACCATGGCCATCAGCGAAACCACGCTGAAGGACACCATCCTCTTCCTGATCGACGAGCAGAACAAGAAAGGCGGCGTGAACGGCAAGAAGCTCGAAGCCGTCGTCGTCGATCCCGCCTCGAACTGGCCGCTGTTCGCCGAAAAGGCGCGTGAGCTGATCACCAAGGACAAGGTCTCGGTCGTGTTCGGCTGCTGGACCTCTGTGTCGCGCAAATCGGTGCTGCCGGTGTTCAAGGAGCTGAACAGCATCCTGTTCTATCCCGTGCAGTACGAGGGTGAGGAGAGCGAGCGCAACGTGTTCTACACGGGTGCTGCGCCGAACCAGCAGGCGATCCCCGCCGTCGACTATCTGATGAAGGAAGAGAAGGTGAAGCGCTGGGTGCTCGCCGGCACCGACTACGTCTATCCGCGCACCACCAACAAGATCCTGGAAGCCTATCTGAAGTCGAAGGGTGTCGCCCAGGAAGACATCATGATCAACTACACGCCGTTCGGTCACTCCGACTGGCAGACGATCGTGGCCGACATCAAGAAGTTCGGCTCGGCCGGCAAGAAGACCGCGGTGGTCTCGACCATCAACGGCGACGCCAACGTTCCCTTCTACAAGGAGCTCGGCAACCAGGGCATCAAGGCGAAGGACATCCCGGTGGTGGCGTTCTCGGTCGGCGAAGAAGAGCTCGCCGGCATCGACACCAAGCCGCTGGTCGGCCATCTCGCCGCCTGGAACTACTTCGAGTCGATCAAGAACCCGGCGAACGAGAAGTTCATCAAGGACTGGCAGGCCTACACCAAGAACCCGAAGCGCGTGACCAACGACCCCATGGAAGCGCACGTGATCGGCTTCAACATGTGGGTGAAGGCCGTCGAGAAGGTGAAGTCGACCGATGCGGACAAGGTGATCGACGCGCTTCCCGGCATCGAGGCGCCGAACTTGACTGGCGGCGTGTCGAAGATGCTGCCGAACCACCACATCACCAAGCCGGTGTTCATCGGCGAGATCAAGGGCAACGGCCAGTTCGATGTGGTCTGGAAGACTCCGAGCCTCGTTCCGGGCGACGCCTGGTCGAAGGAGCTCGACGGTTCCAAGGACCTGATCGGCGACTGGGTCGGCAAGAAGTGCGGCAACTTCAACACCAAGACCAACAAGTGCCTCGGTTCGGGCTCCTGATCCGGATCTGACGCTCCATTGCGAGATCGGAGAAGGCGGCGATCCCGCCGCCTTCTCCACCCATTTCTGCCGGGGTCTTTCACAGTGCCAGCCCATTTGTCCGCGCGTCTCTGCGCATTTGCGCTCTCGTTACTGCTGATCGCGTTCGCGCTGCCGGCCTTTGCCGGTCCGTTCGAGGACGGGGTCGCCAAGTTCGCCAATGACGATTTCTCCGACACGGAAGAGGCGATCGGCGTGGTCGCGAGCAGCGGCAACAAGCTGGCTTTTCCCATCATCAGCGCGCTTCAGGACGGCCGCCTCATGGCCGATCCTGACAGCAAGAAGGTTTACGTTACCGGTACCGACGGCAAGTCGATCGATGCCGCGACCGGCGAGCCGGTTGCCAGCGTCCCCGATAGTGCGAGCGCGGTCCGCCTCAACAACCGTCTGCGCCGCAGCGTCGATGCCGCGATCGGCAGCCTGACGCTGCAGTCTCCGGATATCGGGACGCGCCTCCAGGCCGCGCAATCCGTCTTCAAGTCGCACGAGGAGACCGCGCTCGAGGCGGTCGATGGCGCGCTCGCCAAGGAAACCAACAAATCCGTCAAGGCCGCGCTGGGCGATGCGCGTGCGGCCATCCTGCTGTTCAAGTCTGATGCCACCGAAGTCGAGAAGCTCGAGGCAGTCGCCACCCTCAAGGCGCGCGGCGACCAGGAAGCGCTGGCGCTGCTCACGGGCATGGGCGATCAGCCGGCCTCGGTGACCAAGGCGGCGGCCAGTGCCATCAGCTCGATCCAGTCCTCGCTCGCGGTCTGGTCCGGCGTGCAGAATGCCTGGTACGGCCTCTCGCTCGGCTCGGTGCTGCTGCTCGCCGCGATCGGGCTCGCCATCACCTTCGGCGTGATGGGCGTCATCAACATGGCGCATGGCGAGATGGTGATGTTGGGGGCCTACACCACCTTCGTGGTGCAGGAGGTGATCCGCACCCGCTATCCCGGCCTGTTCGACTATTCGCTGCTGATCGCCGTGCCGCTCGCCTTCCTCGTCGCCGGCGCCATCGGCGTCCTGATCGAGCGCAGCATCATCCGCTTCCTCTACGGCCGTCCGCTGGAGACGCTGCTGGCGACCTGGGGCCTGTCGCTGGTGCTGCAGCAGGCGGTGCGCACCATGTTCGGCCCGACCAATCGCGAGGTCGGCAATCCCTCCTGGATGAGCGGCGCGTTCGAGCTCGGCCAGATCACCATCACTTATAACCGGCTCTGGATCCTTGTCTTCACGCTCGCCGTGTTCGCGATCCTGCTCGCGATGCTGCGCTACACCGCGCTCGGTCTCGAGATGCGCGCGGTGACGCAGAACCGCCGCATGGCGGCCTCGATGGGCATCGCCACCTCGCGCGTCGACGCGCTGACCTTTGGCCTCGGCTCGGGCATCGCCGGCATCGCCGGCGTGGCGCTGTCGCAGATCGACAATGTCAGCCCCAATCTCGGCCAGAGCTACATCATCGACAGCTTCATGGTCGTGGTGTTCGGCGGGGTCGGTAACCTCTGGGGCACGCTGGTCGGCGCCTTCACCCTCGGCATCGCCAACAAGTTCCTGGAGCCGGTTGCGGGCGCCGTGCTCGGCAAGATCGCGATCCTCGTTCTCATCATCCTGTTCATTCAAAAACGCCCGCGCGGATTGTTCGCGCTCAAGGGCCGTGCGGTGGAAGCATGACCCCTCACATGCTGACACGATCGCTGGACCGCAGCGCGACGATCTTCCTTGCCGTCGTCGCGGCCTTCGGCATCCTCATCCCGCTCTCCAACCTGCTGCTGCCCGCGGGCTCGTTCCTGCAGGTGCCGACCTATCTGGTCGCGCTCTGGGGCAAATATGTCTGCTACGCCATCCTGGCGCTCGCAATCGACCTGATCTGGGGCTATTGCGGCATCCTCTCGCTCGGCCACGGCGCCTTCTTCGCGCTCGGCGGCTACGCCATGGGCATGTATCTGATGCGGCAGATCGGCACCCGCGGCGTCTATGGCAACCCGATCCTGCCCGACTTCATGGTGTTTCTGAATTACTCGAAGCTGCCCTGGTACTGGTACGGCTTCGACATGTTCTGGTTCGCCGCGCTGATGGTGCTGGTCGTGCCGGGCCTGCTCGCCTTCTGTTTCGGCTGGCTCGCCTTCCGCTCCCGCGTCACCGGCGTGTACCTCTCGATCATCACGCAGGCGATGACCTATGCGCTGCTGCTCGCCTTCTTCCGCAACGATTTCGGCTTCGGCGGCAACAACGGCCTGACCGACTTCAAGGATATCCTCGGCTTCAACGTGCAGGCCGAGGGGACCCGCGCTGCCCTGTTTGCGCTGAGTTGCCTGGCGCTGATCCTCGGTTTCCTGATCTGCCGCGCGATCGTCTCGTCCAAGCTCGGCAAGGTGCTGATCGCGGTACGCGATGCGGAATCGCGTACGCGCTTCCTCGGCTACCGCGTCGAATCCTACAAGCTGTTCGTGTTCACGGTGTCGGCCTGCATGGCCGGCGTTGCCGGCGCGCTCTACGTGCCGCAGGTCGGCATCATCAATCCAAGCGAATTCGCGCCGGGCAATTCGATCGAAGCGGTGATCTGGGTCGCGGTCGGCGGTCGCGGCACGCTGGTCGGCGCTGCGCTCGGCGCCGTCGTGGTCAACTACGCCAAGACCTTCTTCACCTCGGGCGTGCTGGCGCCGTACTGGTTGTTCATGCTGGGTGCGCTGTTCATCCTGGTGACGCTGTTGCTGCCGAAGGGCATCGTCGGCACCTTCAATGCCTGGTGGGACTCCTCGAAGGAAAAGCGCAATGCGGCCTCGGCGAGCGCCGCCGCCGAAGACGGTGTCACCCAACCGAAGATGGCGGAGTAGGCACACATGAACGTCATGGACAACCGCGCCACCTCCGCGATGCTCTATCTCGACGGCGTGCACGTCTCGTTCGACGGCTTCCACGCCATCAACAATCTGTCACTGACGCTCGAGCCCGGCGAGATGCGCGCCATCATCGGTCCGAACGGTGCCGGCAAGACCACGATGATGGACATCATCACCGGCAAGACCAAGCCGGACGAGGGCACCGTGCTGTTCGACGGCGTCACCGATTTGACGCGGCTGGACGAGACCCGCATTGCCGAGCTCGGCATCGGCCGCAAATTCCAGAAGCCGACCGTGTTCGAGAGCCAGACCGTGCAGGACAATCTGCTGCTGGCGCTCAACGTCGATCACTCGGTCCGTGGCACGCTGTTCTGGCGCGGCAGCAAGGCGGAGTCCGAGCGCATCGACAAGGTGCTGGAGACGATCCGACTCACGGAGGCCCGCAACCGCCTCGCCGGCAGCCTCAGCCACGGCCAGAAGCAGTGGCTCGAGATCGGCATGCTGTTGGCGCAGGATCCGAAGCTGCTGCTGGTCGACGAGCCCGTCGCGGGGATGACCGACGTCGAGACGCATCTCACCGCCGAGCTGCTGAAAGAGATCAACAAGACCCACACCGTCATGGTCGTCGAGCACGACATGACGTTCGTGCGCGAGCTCGGCGTCAAGGTCACCTGCCTGCATGAAGGCACCGTGCTCGCGGAAGGGACCATCGACCAGGTCTCGTCAAACGAGCGGGTCATCGAAGTCTATCTGGGACGCTGAGCCATGCTTGAGGTCAAGGACATCAACCTGTTCTACGGCGCGGCGCAGGCGCTGCGCGGCGTCTCGATTGCGGCCGAGCCGGGCAAGGTCACCTGCGTGCTTGGACGCAACGGCGTCGGCAAGACCTCGCTCCTGCGCGCCATGGTCGGGCAATATCCAATTTCGTCGGGCGCGATCGTGTTCGATGGCAGCGATATCACCGGCCTGAAGCCTTATGAGCGGGCGCGCAAAGGCATCGGCTTCGTGCCGCAGGGCCGCGAGATCTTTCCGCTGCTGACGGTCGAGGAGAACCTCAAGACCGGCTTCGGTCCGCTCAAGCGCCAGGACAAGAACATTCCGGACGACGTGTTCTCGCTGTTTCCGGTGCTGCAATCCATGCTCGGCCGGCGCGGCGGCGATCTCTCCGGCGGCCAGCAGCAGCAGCTCGCGATCGGCCGCGCGCTGGTGATGCGGCCGAAGCTTCTCTTGCTCGACGAGCCGACCGAGGGCATCCAGCCCTCGATCATCAAGGACATCGGCCGCGCCATCTCCTATTTGCGCAACCTCGGCAACATCGCCATCGTGCTGGTCGAACAATATCTCGACTTTGCCTGCGAACTCGGCGACAGTTTTGCCGTGATGGATCGCGGCGCGGTGAAGTTCACCTGCGATCGCGCCAATTTGGACGCGAGCGAGATCAGCCGCCAGATGGCGCTGTAAGCATTCTGCCGCGACCGGCTGGGGGAGGCGGATGCGCAGCGACGTTTCGGTCACGTCAGGGGTTTTCGAGGCGAACCGTGCCCGCGGCGCGGTGCGCTTCGACGTCCATGCGCGTGACGGCGTGACGCGGCGCGGCGTCTTGCATGAATCCGGCTCGTTGCGCGTGCGCTTTCCCTCGCCGGAAGGCGAGGGGTTGTCCGGCGTGTTCGTCAACACGGCCGGCGGCGTCGCGGGAGGGGACAGTTTCGAGATCGACATCGCAGGGGGCGAGCGCTCGCGCCTGACCTTGACGACGGCGGCGGCCGAAAAGGTCTATCGCGCGCCGGGAGCGGCAGCGCAGCTCAATATTTCCTTGAAAATCGCCGCGGGCGCGCATCTCGGCTGGCTGCCGCAGGAGACGATCCTGTTCGATCGCGCCCGGGTCCATCGCCGCTTCGACATCGAGCTCGACGAGACCGCCTCGCTTCTGCTGTGCGAGATCGTGGTGTTCGGCCGCACCGCCATGGGCGAGCGGATGGAGCAGGGGGAATTCGTCGACCGCTGGCGACTGCGGCGGGGTGGCAGGCTGGTGTTCGCCGAGACCGTCAGGCTCGACGGCAATATCGGCGCAAGACTTGGGCGATCGGCGGTGGCGAAGGGCGGCGCGGCGATCGGCACGGCGCTGATCGTTCCCGGCGACGAGGCCCTCGTCGAGCGCATCCGCGAAGCCGCGGACTCGTTCTCCGGCGAGGTGGGAATCTCCGCCTGGAATGGATTTGCAATGGCGCGGTTCTGTGCCCAAGATGCGGCGCGCTTGCGCGCCGACATGATGGCCGTGCTGGCGCGTACCGGTGCCGCGCTGCCGCGACTCTGGTTGAACTGACTGGCTGAATTGACTTGTTGAACGGAAGAGATGCTTCATGAACCTGTCTCCCCGCGAAAAGGACAAGCTTCTGATCTCGATGGCGGCGATCGTGGCCCGCCGCAGGCTGGACCGCGGCGTCAAGCTCAACCATCCCGAGGCGATCGCGATCATCTCCGATTTCATCCTTGAAGGCGCGCGCGACGGCCGAACCGTTGCCGAGCTGATGCAATCCGGCGCGCAGGTCCTGACCCGCGATCAGGTGATGCCTGGTATCCCCGAGATGATCCACGACATCCAGGTCGAGGCGACCTTTCCGGACGGCACCAAGCTCGTCACCGTGCACGAGCCGATCAGGTAGTTTGAATTCGTCATTCCGGGGCGCCCAAAGGGCGAACCCGGAATCCAGAGGTTGTTGATCGAGATTCCGGGTTCTCGCTCCGCGAGCCCCGGAATGACATAGGAAGTCAAACATGATCCCCGGCGAACTCTTCATCCAGGACGGCGAGATCGAGCTCAATGCCGGCCGCAAGACCGTGACGCTGACGGTGGCCAACACCGGCGACCGCCCGATCCAGGTCGGCTCGCACTATCATTTCTTCGAGACCAACCCCGCGCTGAAATTCGACCGCAAGAAATCCCGCGGCATGCGCCTCGACATCGCCGCCGGCACCGCCGTCCGCTTCGAACCCGGCCAGACCCGCGACGTGCAGCTTGTCGCCATGGCGGGGAAGAGGACGATCTACGGTTTTCGTGGCGACGTGATGGGGAAGTTGTGAGCTTCCAGCGCGCGTTCGCCCAGAAATTCAATCGCAAACGGGGCTTGTGATGTCCGTCAAAATAAAGCGTTCCGTCTATGCCGACATGTTCGGCCCGACCACCGGCGACAGGGTGCGGCTGGCCGACACGGACCTCATCATTGAGGTCGAGAAGGATTTCACCACCTATGGTGAGGAGGTGAAGTTCGGCGGCGGCAAGGTGATCCGCGACGGCATGGGGCAGTCGCAGGTCACCAACAAGCAGGGCGCGGCCGACACGGTCATCACCAATGCGCTGATCGTCGACCATTGGGGCATCGTCAAGGCCGACGTCGCCATCAAGGACGGCATGATCTCCGCGATCGGCAAGGCCGGCAATCCCGACATCCAGCCAGGTGTCACCATCATCATCGGCCCCGGCACCGACGTGATCGCTGGCGAAGGCAAGATCCTCACCGCGGGCGGCTTCGACAGCCACATCCATTTCATCTGCCCGCAGCAGATCGAGCACGCGCTGATGTCAGGTGTCACCTCGATGCTCGGCGGCGGCACCGGTCCCTCGCACGGCACCTTCGCCACCACCTGCACGCCGGGGCCGTGGCACATGGGGCGGATGATCCAGTCGTTCGACGCCTTCCCGGTCAATCTCGGTATTTCCGGCAAGGGTAACGCCTCGCGGCCCGCAGCCCTGGTCGAGATGATCAAGGCCGGCGCCTGCGCGCTGAAGCTGCACGAGGACTGGGGCACGACGCCGGCGGCGATTGACAACTGTCTGTCGGTCGCCGACGCTCACGACATCCAGGTGATGATCCACACCGACACGCTGAACGAATCCGGCTTCGTCGAGGATACGATCAAAGCGTTCAAGGGCCGCACCATCCACGCCTTCCACACCGAAGGCGCCGGCGGCGGTCACGCGCCTGACATCATCAAGGTCGCCGGCCTGAAGAACGTGCTGCCGTCCTCGACCAATCCGACGCGGCCCTTCACGCGCAACACCATCGACGAGCATCTGGACATGCTGATGGTGTGCCATCACCTCGATCCCTCGATCGCGGAAGATTTGGCGTTCGCCGAGAGCCGCATCCGCAAGGAGACCATCGCGGCCGAAGACATCCTGCACGATCTCGGCGCGCTCTCGATGATGTCGTCAGATTCTCAGGCGATGGGTCGCCTCGGCGAGGTCATCATCCGGACCTGGCAGACCGCGGACAAGATGAAGAAGCAGCGCGGCTCGCTGCCGCAGGACAAGGGCAAGGACAACGACAATTTCCGCGTGAAGCGCTACATCGCCAAATACACGATCAACCCCGCGATCGCGCACGGCGTGTCGAAGCTGATCGGCTCGGTCGAGAAGGGCAAGCTCGCCGATCTCGTGCTGTGGTCGCCGGCCTTCTTCGGCGTCAAGCCGGACTGCATCGTCAAGGGCGGCACCATCGTCGCGGCGCCCATGGGCGATCCCAATGCCTCGATCCCGACGCCGCAGCCGGTGCACTACCAGCCGATGTTCGGTGCCTTCGGCAAGGCGCGCACGGCATCGTCCGTGGTGTTCACCTCCAAGGCGGCGATCACCGGCGGCCTGGCGCGAAAGCTCGGCATCGAGAAGAAGCTCTATGCGGTCCAGAACACCCGTAGCAAGATCTCCAAGAAGAGCATGATCCACAACGACGCCACGCCCAATATCGAGGTCGATCCGGAGACCTACGAGGTGCGCGCCGATGGTGAGCTGCTGACCTGCGCCCCCGCCGAGGTGCTGCCCATGGCGCAGCGATATTTCATGTACTGAAATAGCGCCTCAACGCATGTCCCCGGCGGGTATCCGGGAACGGCTTTTTGCGGTTTTGCGTTCGATGCCGGCTGGTCTAATGTCCCGCCCGGTATTGACCCCCTCAGAAGAAAAGCCGGGAGGATTTCTCGTGATCTACGTCGTTGCCACCCTGACCATCAAGCCCGAGACGCGCGCCGAATTCATTGCAGCCGCCACCGCCTGCATCAAGGAGACGCGGAAGGAGCCCGGCAATATCGCCTATGACCTGCATGAGAGCGTCACCGATCCCGCCAAGATGGTGTTCGTCGAGCAGTGGGAGAACATGGAGGCGCTGGGGCCACATCGCGCCGCCGAGCACATGAAGACCTTCGGCCGGGTCGCGGTGAAGTGTTTCACGGCGCCGCCGAAGATCGAATACATCACGCCCGAGAAGGTCGAGACACGGTAACGAGGTAGAAGCATGATCCGGGCGACGCAGGTCAGGGGACAACACCGTTTCACGGAAGCGCCGGTGGATACGGTCGTGCTCGATTTCGACGATCGGCACCGCCGCCGCATGGCGATGACGGGCACGCGGGGTCTCGAATTCCTGCTCGACCTGGAGAATGCCGTCGCGCTGCGCGGCGGCGATGCGCTGGTGCTGGAGGACGGCCGGCTGGTCGAGGTGGTCGCGGCGCCCGAGCCGCTGCTGGAAATCCGCGGCCGTGATCCGCACCACCTCGTCCGCGTCGGCTGGCATCTCGGCAACCGCCATCTGCCGACGCAGATCATGGCCAAGGCCCTGCGCATTCGCCGCGACCACGTCATCGAGGCCATGGTGAAGGGCCTCGGCGCGCGCGTGATCGAGATCGAGGCGCCGTTCGATCCCGAAGGCGGTGCCTATGCCGATGCCGGCCATGGACAAGGTCACGACGACCATGTCCAGCACGATCACGGGCATCATCATGATCATGGTCACGATCACCATGATCATGATCACCACGGCCACGATCATCACCACCATGACCATGCCTCGCACGGCCATGGGCACGATCATCACCACGACGAGCATTGCGACCATCCCGACCATCACCACGGCCACAAGCATGCTCATGACCACAAATGAGCCGGTCGGCGCCGGTGACCTCGACAAGGGCGAGGCGGCGGCGCTGTACCGGCTGATGACCTGGCTGTCGCCGGCATTCCCGGTCGGCGGCTTCTCCTATTCCAGCGGCATCGAATGGGCGGTCGAGGCGGGCGACATCGTCGATACGGCAACGCTGGCCGACTGGCTCGACGCCATGCTCAGTGACGGCTCCGGCTTCTGCGATGCGACGTTCCTGGTCCACGCCTATCGCGCCGCGGAGGTGGCCGAGGAGACAGCATTGAGCGATGTCGCCGAGCTCGCCGCCGCGTTCGTGCCGTCGCGTGAGCGGCAGCTGGAGACGACCTCGCAGGGCCGCGCCTTCATCGACATCGCCCGCGCCGCGTGGGACGCCGACGGACTGGACGCCATGGTTTCGGCATGCCGCGCGCCACTGGTCTATCCGGTCGCGGTCGGTGTGGTCGCGGCCATGCACGGCGTGCCGCTGGCGCCGACGCTGCACGCCTTCCTGCATGCGCTGGTCTCCAACTGGATTTCCGCAGCCAGCCGCCTCATTCCGCTGGGTCAGACCGACAGCCAGCGCGTGCTTGTGAGGCTGGAGGCCGCTGTGGCCGCCACCGCCGACCGTGCGCTGCATGCGACATTGGACGATCTCGGCAGTGCGACCTTCCGCGCCGATCTCGCCAGTCTACGGCACGAGACGCAATATACGCGGCTGTTCCGCTCGTGAGAGCGAAGCAGCCTTTCACCCATCGAGAGAGAGCGAATTACATGTCGAAATCCCACGGCCCCTTGCGTGTCGGCGTCGGCGGCCCGGTCGGATCGGGCAAGACCGCGCTGATGGACCTGCTCTGCAAGACCATGCGCGAACGCTATGATATCGCCGCGATCACCAACGACATCTACACCAAATGGGATGCGGAATTCCTGGTGCGGTCGGGCTCGCTGACGCCGGACCGCATTGCCGGCGTCGAGACCGGCGGCTGTCCGCACACCGCCATCCGCGAGGATGCCTCGATGAACCTCGCCGCGGTCGCGGACATGCGCGCCAAATTTCCTGGGCTCGATCTCGTGCTGATCGAGTCCGGCGGCGACAATCTCGCTGCCACTTTTTCCCCGGAGCTGGCCGACCTCACCATCTATGTGATCGACGTGGCCGCCGGCGACAAGATCCCGTCCAAGGGCGGTCCCGGCATCACCCGGTCCGATCTTCTGGTCATCAACAAGATTGACCTCGCGCCCCATGTCGGCGCCTCCCTGGAGAAGATGGACACGGACGCCCGGCGCATGCGCGGCGAGCGTCCTTTCGTCATGACCAACCTGAAGAAGAGCGAGGGGCTCGAGCGCATCGTCGGCTTCATCGAGGCCAAGGGCGGCTTGAAACGGGCGGGTTGACGACGCGACGAACTGGCGCATGCGTTTTTCGCCGTTAACCTTGGGGTCCGGGCCGCGACGACGGAACAAATTTCGGACACGGCGATTGATTACCTCCGGTGCCCGGGCAAATCATCCCGGCCAGACCATCGGCCGGTCGGATTAAGCTTTTCAGGCGACCCAAGTTGCGTACTGATGCCTCCTCCTCCATTATCTCTGCCACTGGGGTCCACCTTGTTTCGGCACATGGCCGTTCGAGCGGCGTTCATATGCTCCCTGTTTATTGCCGACCTCCTGCCTTCGCCTGAGTAGTCGCGTGGTCCGGCTGGGTTTCATCATCGGTTTCATCGCTCTGCTCGGGGCCTTGCTCTCCGGGCTTGCGGCCTATCGCGTCCACGACCAGGAGCTGGCACTGGACCGGATCGCGCTCGCGCGTGCGATCGACGTTCACGCCAGCCTGGTCCAGGATCGGCTCACCGAACGCGAACTGCTCGCCCGTGTCGCCTCAGGCCTGTTCCGCGCGCCATCCGTGATCAAGCCGAACATGCTGGAGCCGCTGCGCTCGGCCATCTACGCGTTCAAGACGGATTTCGTGGTGGCCGGCTGGATCGCCCGGCTGAAGCCGAACGAGCTGACCGCGGCGCAGGCTGCCATCGGGGGCGCCGGCTTCCCGAACCCGAAGATCCGCAGCTTTGACGACAAGCCGATCAATCCGGTGGAGATCACCGAGCCGATCGACGTGCTGTTGGATCTCGAGCCGCGCAGCGACGAGACCAAGGCTCTGCCGGGACGAAGTTACGACCAGGACCCGGTTCGCAGCGCCATGCTGACGCGCGCCCGAGTCGAGAAGAGATCGGTTGCCTCGGACCCGATTCCGCTGTTGCGCGGGAACGGGCCCATCGGCGTCATCGTGGCTGCGCCCGTCATTCCCGAGGGGGCAACCGAGCCGGCCGGGTTCGTCACGTTTTCCTACGAGCTCGCTTCGCTGATGTTGACCAATGACGACATGTCGCTGTTCTCGGTCGCGCTCAGGGATCCACGCAAGGAAGGCGGCGAGCTGATCGCCAACGACCAGGGCGTGGTCTCGACGCGCAGCGTGGCGGCGGACGGGCCGGCGCCATCGGCGACGCGCACGGTGAGCTTCGGTGCGCGAGATTGGCAGCTCGGCTACTACGCCAAGACCAACTCGGTGCGCCGTGCGGAACAGACCGCGATCATCGTTGCGGCGATCGGCCTTGCGATCACGGCGATGGTGTGCGGCCTGTTCGGCTATGTCGCGTACAACAATCTGCGGCTCAGCCGGGAAATCCAGGTCCGAATCGGCTTCGAGCGCCGCTTGACCGCCGTGATCGACGAGCTCAACCACCGGGTCAAGAACATCCTTGCGGTGATCCAGTCGATCGTGACGCGCACCTTGCGCCACGGCTCGGACATCGACGTCGCCCGCGAGCTCCTGATCGGGCGCATCCACGCGATGTCCAACGTGGTCTCGCTGCTCAGCGAGAGCCAGTGGCAGGGCGTCAAGTTGAAAGGCCTGTTCGAGGCGCGGGCCATCCCGCATGCCGACCGCATCGCCGTCACCGGGCCCGATATCGCGGTCAGTGCACGCGCCGCGCAGAGCCTCTCGCTGCTGTTTTTCGAGCTCGCCTCGCATTCCGATGAGGGACTGTCGCTGGTCGGAAAGCATCCGCACATCACCGCCAGCTGGACGGTGACGGGCCGGGAGCCCGACGAGGTCTTTCAGTTTCGCTGGGAGGAGTTCAACACCAGCGAGGCGACGCGCCGCCCCGATTCCGATTTCGGCCTGATTCTGCTCGACCGTGTCGCGCCTGAGGCGTTAGGGGGCACCGCCAAGCGCTATTTCACCGACGTCTCCTACGTCTATGAGCTCACGGCACCGATGGAGACTGTGGTCGACATGACCGAACGCGATCGCACGGATAAGATCTCGGCTCCGGTGCGGCCTGCGCGATAGCTATCCCTTCGGCCGCAACACCAGGTCGACCAGGTTGCGGGCGTAGCCAGGCGTGATCGGCGCGATGCCGAAGACGTAGCGATAGAACAGGCCGCCATAGATCGCGTCGTAGAGATCCTCAGCCGGCCCTTCGGCCAGGATGCTGCCGTCGTTCTGGCCTGCCGCAATCATTCTCACAAGCGCGTCGCGACGGAACTGCAGATAGCGGGCATAGAACAGTTCGGCGGAGCCCGTCTTGGAGATGCATTCGGAGATGACGGCGAGCTGGACCTTGCCGAACTCGCCCTGCAATGCCTCGGCATAGGCCGTGGCGTGGCGGCGGGCGCGTGCCGCGGGGCTGCCGGAGCTTTCCGGCGGCAGCGGCAGCATCTGCGCCGCATGCTGAAGAAAGGCGTCGATCAAGAGCGCCTCGCGCGACGGCCACCATTTGTAGATCGTCATCTTGGAGACGCCGCTGTGGCGAGCGACCGCGTCGATGGTGGTGGCGGCAAGGCCGGTGGACGCCATCAGCGCGTAGGCGCTTTCGAGAATGGCGTTGCTGGTCTCGATCGATCGGGGCCGGCCGCGCCGGGGGGCATTGTCGGCCCCGTCACCCCCGCCATTGGCCGTCACCACGCCCGGTCTCCTCGCGCAACCCGCTCCTGCTCCGGGATAGCGCAGCCGCAGCGGCCGGCCTAGGGAAATCGGTCGTGCGTTAGGCCTGCTGTCGCAAGGCCGCGGGCAGATCCTGCCACTTCGACCAGGCGACGTAGTAGGCCACCGCGGTCATCGCGGCGAAGCCGGTGAGGCTCACCACGATCTGCATCACCACCAGATTGGCGCTGGTGATCAGGATGAGATGGCCGGCGAAAGACAGGAACACGCCGACGCAGAACACCGCGAGCCATTCCTCACCACACCTGATGACCGCCTGGAGCGGCTTCAACCGCAGGCCGGGGTGATCGGCCGGAATGAGATGGGTCGCCAGCAGGGCGAGTGCGAGGAAGTGAACCACGCGGTAGGGCGCGAGGTTTTCCTTGTCGGTCGGCGCGATGCTGTCGAGCAGGAAGTCCGGCAGGTAAGCGGACAATGCCGGCGAATGGCGCAGCAAGGTGACCGCCATCGCGAAGATGAGATAGCTCGCGGCGAGGATCCGCAGCCAACCCATCTCGCGCAGCACGCGCCCCGATGCGCCTGTCACGGCGAACCAGCCCCCGAGCACCATCAGCATCTGCCAGCACAGCGGATTGAAGGTCCATTCCTGGTCCGGGTAGACCCGGAAATTCCAGTCGAACCAGCGCGCGGCCAGATAGAGCGCGACCGACGCCGCCAGGGTCACGTTCGGCCGCCGCAACAGGCCCCACAGCGCGAATGGAAAGAAAGCCATCAGCGGGATCATCAATTGCAGGAGATCGAGATTCAGCGGCTCCTCCTGGAGCACGAGTCCGCGGACGAGGATGCGCAGCGGATGCTCGAGAATCCCCGAAATGTTGTATTCGTGGATGATCTCCGGCGCCATCGATTGCGACGCCACGTAGGCGATGGTGTCGATATAGATCACGAACAGCACGACATAGGCGGCATAAAGCCGCCAGACGCGGCGGAAGATGCGCGTCGCGGCGACGAGATAGCCGCGCTCCAGTGCGATCCGGCCGTGGATGATCGCGACGCCGTAACCCACCACGAACACGAACAGGTCGGCGGCGCCGCTGAAGCCGAAATTGCGCAGCGTCAGCAGGTTGACGACGTTGTTCGGGATGTGGTCGACGAAAACCGACCAATTGGCGATGCCGAGCGTCAAATACAGCCTGGCGTCGTGACGGAATGCGGCAAGATTCGCCTGGACGGACGGTTTCATCGGGAAAAATGACTTTTGGAATCAGGGGCGACGCTTTTAGCGGCAACCGCCTGCCCATCCGAGTAGCGTTTGCGTGAGCGAAGGCCGGGTGCTCAAAGAAAATTGCGCAGAACGGACAAATGATTGCCGCCGTGCGCCCGCGCTCCTCTTGCGACGAAATTTTCTTAACGTCGTCCCGTCCTTATTCGGCCGGTTCGGCCGAGACCTCGTCGGATGCGCCGGCGCGGCTCGCCATGATGCCGAGGGCAACGCCGCCGATCGCCAGGATCGGTAGCAGCCGCTTGACGCCGATGGCACGAACGATCTGGAGCCCGGTGGCGAGCAGCATGGGGTCCGCGAGCATGCTCGAGGCCGCCGACTTCGCGGCACGCTCGGCCGCGATCTGGGCGCGCTTCTGAACCTCGCGCTTGTAGCCCCAATAGGAGCCCGCCGCAGTCAGCGTCAGCAGGAAGAAGATGCCTGCGCCGGCAAGACAGGCTTGCACCGGGCCATATTTCTCCAGGACCGAGATGAAGGCGGCGGCACAAAGGAAACAGGTCGTGACGAACAGCGCGAGGGCCGCGCCTGCAGCGAGCGAGGTCAGCCGCACAGTCGTGCCGGCGGATGCATTGATCCCGTCGATGATGCGCTGAAACATGGCCTCGCTCCTCAAATCCCCACAAGCCAAACCGTCACGGGTCGAGAGCGGCGGCGCGCCGGCGCCGCCACTTCGAGCTACCTCCGCGATCTCACCGGCGCCAGGCGGCGCCGATCAGGAAGCCGATCCCGAGCGCGAGGCCGACGGTCGCGAGCGGCCGTTGCGTGATCGCGTCTTCGAGCGTCTCCTCGATCGATCCGTAAGCCTCTTGGGCCGCATCCATCATGGCGCCGCCCCGCTCCGACACGTCGTCGATCGCGGTATCCATGTTCTCGCGCGCCTGGCGGTAGCCGCGACGGGCCTGCCTGCTCGTGGAATTGGCAAAACTGTTGAGCGCGTCGGTGATCTGGTCGGTGAGGGCGGCGATATCGCTTTTCACGGCTGCTACATCCTTTTCGAGGCGTTCTCTGGTGGCTTTGTCGGTCCAGTCACTCATCCCGGCTTCGGTACTGGTCGCGGACATCGGGAGCTCCAAACTGTTGACGGCTGAGATAGCCGGAAAACGTTTCGTCACCGGGGAAGTTCCGTTTGCGGAAACCGGTCAGGCCTGCGGCAATTGCGGCGAATCCGACGGCAACAGATGCTCCTTGAGGATCAGCGCGACGATCAGCAGCGGAGACGACAGGAACGCGCCCATCGGGCCCCAGAGCCAGGTCCAGAACGCCAGCGCAAGCAGGACTGCGAGTGCATTCAGCGCGAGCCGCCTGCCGATGATCGCCGGGGTGATGAAGTGCCCTTCCAGAAAGGTAAGACCGCCGAAGGCAAGTGCCGCCATCAGGCCGCCGCCGATGGTCGGAAAGGCAACCAACCCTACCACGACCAGCACCGCGAACATCGCGACCGGCCCGATGATCGGGATGAAGTTGAGCGCTGCTGCGAGCGCGCCGAGCCCGGCCGGATTGGGCATCCCGGTGAGCGCGCAGATGAGACCGGTGCCGACACCGACGCCGACGTTGATGAGCGTCACGGTCAGGAGATAATTGCCGAGATGCACCTCGATCTCGTTGAGAATCCGGAGTGTGCGAAGCCGCGCGTCATGATCGCTGAAGATCATGATCATGGCGCGCCGCAGGTCGCGCCAGCTGGCGATGAACAGGATCAGGGTGACGAAGAACAGCAGGAATTCGGTAAAGGTCGGTGACAGGAATTCCAGGGTCGGCTGCACCCACTCGACCTTCGGCATCTGGAAGCTCGGCAACCCTTCCGAGCCGCCGATCATGGCTTGCGTCTCGCGCCACAGCGCAAGCGGCCGGTCGAACACGTGCATCTTGTCCTTGAGTTGCGCGCCGAGCTCCGGCAAGCGCGTGCTCCACTCCATCACCGGGGAGGCGATCAGCGCTACCACGAAAGCGACCACGGTGGTCCCCGCGGCCACGATCAGAGCGGCGCCCAGTCCGCGCGGGACCTTGTACCGCTCCAGAAAGCCCGCCGCCGGCGACAGCATGGTGCCGGTGACGAAGGCCATCACCACGGGCAGGAAGAAAGCCCTGCCAACGTAGAGCACGGTGACGAAGGCAATCAGCAGCAAGCCTGCAAGCGCAAAGGCGACGAACTCCGTGCGGCGGATGACCGGCGGCAGCTCACTGCGGCTGTCGGGAAGCGGATCGCCTTCGCTGTTGCCGGGACTCGGACGTTCACTCGGAAGGACGCGCACAATCTCTCTCCCGCACGGAAGCCTCGTCCGCGCGCCCATTTGACGACCGATAATGCGCCAGAAGCGCGGCGGTTCCATCGCGGCATCGTGAAGCCGGGCTCGCTTGACTGTGACATGGCTGCCGCTCGCTGCACCGGAACTTGGGGCGCCCTCGCGGAGTTCATTGGGCAGCGCATCACCCTGATGCACACACTTCACGGGGCAGCACATGACAAAGTTCTCTGCAGTCCGTCGCAGCTTTTCGCCGCGCGTCGTCACCGCATTCGCTCTTGCAACCGCTCTTCTCGCGGTGCCGTTCGGCGGCGCGAGCGCGCAGACGTTCGGCTATGCGCCGATACAGCCACAGGCCTACCCGCCGGACCAGGCGTATTCGCAGGGTGCGGTCAACGAGGCACCGCAGGCGGCCGATGAGGATGCCCAGCTGCCCGATCGCCTGCGCAAGCAAATTGTCGGCTTCGACCGCAGCGAGCCGGCCGGCACCATCGTGATCGACACCAACAACACCTATCTCTATTACGTGCTCGGCAACGGCCGCGCCATCCGCTATGGCGTCGGCGTCGGCCGTGAAGGCTTCACCTGGTCCGGCGTGCAGAGCGTCAGCCGCAAGGCGGAGTGGCCGGACTGGCATCCGCCGGCCGAGATGATTGCGCGCCAGCCTTATCTGCCGCGCTTCGTCGCCGGCGGTCCCGGCAATCCGCTCGGTGCGCGTGCGATGTATCTCGGCTCCAGCGAGTACCGCATCCACGGCACCAACGATCCCTCCACGATCGGCAAGTTCGTCTCCTCGGGTTGCATCCGCATGACCAACGAGGACGTCATCGACCTGTTCGGTCGCGTCAATGTCGGTGCCAAGGTCGTGGTGCTGCCGAAGAACGCTCCGCTGATGGCCAGAGGCGGCGACCCCGTGCGCAAGCGTCCGGCCGTGACGACGCTGCCCTCGGGGCGGCAGGCGCTGAATATTTCGGCGCCATCGGCCGTCAACTAAGTCGGATTGAGTGAGGTCACATGAGCAGACGCCTGATTGGCAAAGTGGCCGGCGGTGCGGCGATCCTGATTGTCGTCTCCGCCGGGCTGGCATTGGCGCCAGCGGCACATGCGGAGGATTTCTTCTCGGCTCTGTTTGGCGGCTTCCGGATGCGGTCGCCGCCGGAGATCCGGGTGCCGTTCCCCAATGACGACATGCCGCGATACGACGCGCCGCGCCAGCGGGCCTCCTATGGCGGCGGCACCGCCTATTGCGTGCGTGGCTGCGATGGCCGCTACTTCCCGGCGCAAGGCAATGATGCCGAGAGCAAGGCGCAATCCTGCAAGAGCTTCTGCCCGGCTTCCGAAACCTCGCTGGTCTATGGCGGCGACATCGACGACGCCACCTCGGATAAGGGAAAATCCTATTCCGAAATGCCGAACGCGTATCGCTATCGCAATGAGATCGTCGCGGGCTGCACCTGCAACGGCAAGGATCCGGTCGGGCTCGCTCAGGTCAAGGTCGAGGACGATCCCACCCTGCGCAGGGGTGACATCGTCGCCAGTGCCGACGGCCTCGTGGTCGCCAACCGCAATGCCAACGACCGCCGCGGCGTCGCGATGAATTTCTCGCCGCTGCCGGACTCGGTGCGCGCCAAATTCCGCCAGGTGCCGGTGGTGGCGAAGGAATAGGCGCGCGGGTGCCGGCTGATTTGCCGGCGCTAGCCGCCCCACAAACACCGTCATCCCGGACGAGCGAAACGCAGATCCGGGATCCCAGCGCGAGCGCTTGCGCTCGTCGCGATAGCCACAGGATTGGATTTGGCGAAGACTCGTGGTTGCCGCCTCGTGCCAAACCACTCCCCGGGGTTAGGATCCCCGCGTTCGCGGGGATGACATGGGAGCTTGTGGCGCGAGCCGAAGGCCGCCCCCGGCCTTACGCCGCGCGGATCTTGCCCAGGAAGTCGCTGACCTCGTGGCCGAGCTGGCGGCTCTGGGTCTCCAGCATTTCGGATGCCTGCTTCACATTGTCGGCGGCCGCGGCGGCAGCATCCGCATCGGCTTTGACGCCGGTAATGTTGTCCGACACGTTCTTGGTGCCCTGAGCCGCATATTGGGTGCTGCGGGTGATCTCCTGGGTCGCCGCGCCCTGCTCCTGCACGGCGGCGGCAATCGCGGTCGCAACTTCGTTCACTTCGCCGATGATGCCGCCGATGGTCTGGATCGCGTTGATGGCATCGCCGGCGACCTTCTGGATGTCGGCGATCTGCTCGGAGATTTCCTCGGTCGCCTTCGCCGTCTGGCTGGCCAGCGATTTCACCTCGGAGGCCACCACGGCAAAGCCGCGGCCGGCCTCGCCGGCGCGCGCGGCTTCGATGGTGGCGTTGAGCGCGAGCAGGTTGGTCTGTGCCGCGATGGTGTTGATGAGCCCGACGACCTCGCCGATGCGGCCCGCCGACTTTGCCAGCCCCTGCACGGTGCCGTCGGTCTCGCGCGCCTGCGCGACGGCGCGGCCGGCGATGCCCGCGGCATGGGCTGCCTGCTGGCTGATGTCGTTGATCGAGGCCGAGAGCTCTTCGGCGGCCGCGGCCACGCTGTCGACGCTCATCGAGGCGTCGTTGGAAGCCTTGCCGGCGACCTGCACGCGGTCGTTGGTCTGGCGCGACACGGCGGAGAGGTCACCGGATGTCTTGCGCATCTCGCCGGAGGCATCGCTCAATTCGCCGAGCGTCTTGCGCACGGCGCCCTCGAACTCGCCGACATAGGCTTCGACGGCGCGCTGGCGTGCGATCGCGCCGGCATTGCGCTCGCGCTCCTGCTGTTCGATCCTCAGCTTGTCGGTGGCCTGCTGCTTGAAGGTTTCCAGCGCGCCGGCAAGCGCGCCGATCTCATCCTGCCGATCGAGATAGCCACTGTCGACGGCAAGATCGCCGCCCGCAACTTTCAGCATGGCGTCGCGGATCGTGTTGAGAGGACGGATCACGCGGCGGCTGACCAGCATGATCGCGCCTGCGGCAAGTCCGATGGCGAGCGCAAGCAGCACGAGCTGCACGATCAGCGCGCGCAATGCGGCGCCGCGCTGCTCCAGCGTATGGACCTTGGCGGCGTCGAGAGCGGCTTCCGCCACCGCGACCGCGCTGGACAGGCGGCCGACGGTGAGCGGGCTCCACTGATTGGCCGTCATCTCGGCCTTCTCGCCCTTGACCAGCGTGTCAGCGAGGCGGTCCCGCAGGGTCAGATATTGCGGCTCGAAATAGGCGGTCTTGGCAGAGGCCAGGGCGGAGGCGAGCGCGGGCGGCAACTGCATTCCCGAAGTCGACAACTCCAGCGCCTTCCACATCGCCGACGTGCCGCCGACATGCTGGGTGTAGTTGTTGCGGGCTTCGGGTGTGATCTTGCCGGCAGCAAGACCGGTCGAGACGATCAGCGAAGCTTCTCCCGCGGTGTTGCGGAGCAGCCAGGCGTTCTGCTTGATCGACAGCAGCTGGTCGATCGTGGCGTCCTGGTGGTTGACGGTGGCGGCGAGGGCGTTCGAAAGCTTGTCGAGCGTGTCGAGCAGGCCCTGCGTCGTCTCCATATAGGCCTTCGGCAGGCCGGCGCGACGCTGGTCCTTCGGTTTGACGACGTCCTCCCAGAACTGCTTCTGCTGCTCGCTCGCCGATTTGTAGAGGCGCGCGAACTCCGGCACCAGCGCGACGGATTGCGGAAAGTCCATCGCCGGCAGCAGCTCCAGCGCGTGCGCCATCGCCGGCATCTCGGCGTCGCGGATCGCCCGCAGATACTTCTCGATCTCCGCGTCCATTGGCTCGGTCGAGTTGAGGAGCCGGTTGGTGGTCGAACGGTCGGTGCGCAGATTGTGCATCGCCTTGAACAGGTCCGCGGACGCATCCGTAATCTGGGAGATGCGGGTGGCGGTCCTCAACCGATCCCAGGACTCGTGGGCGGTGAGCGAGAGCGCGATCACCACGCAGGCCGACGTGATTGCGATTACCGCCTTCAGCAACGCGGATACGGTCAGACGATTGAGCATCGAAATCCCCCCAAGTCCCATGTCCAAAATCAGAAGACGCCCGGCAACATCGAGACATTGGGCGCAGCAGGTCGGCAATCGCATGCCATTCGGGGTGCAACACCCGCATGGTTTCTGCATCTGAGAGCAAAAGGGTAAAGTTTTAGGCGCCCGGCGGCCCTGTAGAAATACGGAATTACTAGAAGTTGCAACGGGTTGCCTGTGCGGAACCAGGGCGGGTGACAGGAGTTAGAGCAGGGATCGCAATTTTGCCTGAAGGGGGTATCCCGATGCTGGTGGGCGTGCTCGTCACTTTTCTCGTCGTTATTCTCGTCCTCTATCTCATCAACATGTTGCCGATGGACGGCCGCGCCAAGCAGATCGCGCGCGTGATCGTCATCATCATCGGCATCGTGTCGTTGTTGAAATATCTCGCGGTGTTCTAGCGACGGTCACGTAGCCCGGATGAGCGAGCCGTCCGGGCTATCTGCAACAAAAAGCCCCGGCTTTCGCCGGGGCTTCGTTCGTGCCGCTCAGTGCAGCCCCTTGAGCCAGTCGTCGACGTCCTGACGAACCTGGTCCTTGGCCTTGCCGTAGCGTTCCTGGAGCCGGCCCTCGAGCTGCTCGCGGCGTCCCTCGATCAGTGTGAGGTCGTCGTCGGTGAGCTTGGCCCACTTCTCCTTCGCCGATCCCTTGAACTGCTTCCAGTTTCCTTCGATCCGATTCCAGTCCATGACCATCTCCCACGGGTTGATGGCCGGACAACGCGAGGCGCGCTCAGCCGTTCCGCGGCGCGCCGCGACGTTTCGTCGACAAAAAAGCCCCGGCTCGCGCCGGGGCTTTTGACATTGCCGTGACTTCCCTCAGCCGAGCGCCTTGGCCTCGCGGCGGCGGGCGGTGAGGATGTACTCGGTGTAGCCGTTCGGCTGCTCGCGGCCCTTGAAGATGAGATCGCAGGCGGCCTTGAAGGCGACGCCGTCGAAGGCCGGCGCCATCGGCTTGTAGATGGCATCGCCGGCATTCTGCTTGTCGACGACGACGGCCATGCGCTTCAGCGATTCCATCACCTGCGCTTCCGTGATCACGCCCTGATGCAGCCAGTTGGCGAGATGCTGGCTGGAGATGCGCAAGGTCGCGCGGTCTTCCATCAGGCCGACATCGTGGATGTCGGGCACCTTGGAGCAGCCGACGCCCTGGTCGATCCAGCGCACGACGTAGCCCAGAATGCCCTGGCAGTTGTTGTCGATCTCCTGCTTGACGTCGTCGGGCGCCCAGTTCGACTTCGACACCGGAATGGTGAGGATGTCCGAGAGCTTTGCGCGCGGTCCGCCCTTGGTCAGCTCCTGCTGGCGCGCGGTCACGTTGACCTGGTGATAGTGCAGCGCGTGCAGCGTCGCCGCGGTCGGCGAGGGAACCCAGGCGGTGGTGGCGCCGGCCTGCGGATGGCCGAGCTTCTGGGCAAGCATGTCCGCCATCTTGTCGGGCGCGGCCCACATGCCCTTGCCGATCTGGGCGTGGCCGGGCAGGCCACAGGTCAGGCCCATGTCGACGTTCCAGTCCTCATAGGCCTTGATCCAGGCCTGCGCCTTCATCTCGTTCTTGCGGATCATCGGGCCCGCTTCCATCGAGGTGTGGATCTCGTCGCCGGTGCGGTCGAGGAAGCCGGTGTTGATGAACATGATGCGCTTGGAGGCGCGCTGGATGCAGGCCTTGAGGTTGACGGTGGTGCGCCGCTCCTCGTCCATGATGCCGACCTTGAGTGTGTTCTCGGGCAGCGAGAGCATCTTCTCGACGCGGTCGAACAGCTCGCAGGTCAGCGACACCTCGTCCGGACCATGCATCTTCGGCTTGACGATATAGGCCGATCCGGTGCGGCTGTTCTTGACCTTGGAGTTGCCTTTCAAGTCATGAATGGCAAGAAGCCCGGAGACCGCGGCGTCGAGCAGGCCTTCTGGGACTTCTTCGCCCTTCTCGTCGAGCACCGCGTCGGTGAACATGTGGTGACCGCAATTGCGCATCAAGAGCAGGCTGCGGCCGTGCAGCTTGAGCTCGCCCTTGCCGTCGGGGGTCTTGTAGGAGCGGTCGGCGTTGAGCGAGCGCGTCAGCGTCTTGCCGCCCTTCTCGAAGTCGGCCGACAGCGTGCCGTTCATCAGGCCGAGCGTGTTGCGGTAGACCAGCACCTTGTCTTCGGCATCGACCGCGGCGACCGAGTCCTCCATGTCGAGGATGGTGGAGACCGCGGACTCCATGATCATGTCGGCGACGCCGGCCGGATCGTCCTTGCCGATCGCGCTGCTGCGGTCGATCCTGACCTCGACATGCAGGCCGTTGTTGACGAGCAGCACTGCGCTCGGGGAAGCCGCATCGCCCTGGAAGCCCGCGAATTGCGCGGCGTTCTTCAGCGCGGTGGCATTGCCGCTCTTCAGTTTCACCGCGAGCTGGCCTGCGACGACGCTATAGGCGGTGACGTCGGTGTGGCTGCCGGTCGCCAGCGGCACGGCGGCATCGAGGAACGCCTTGGCCTTGGCGATCACCTTGTCGCCGCGCGCCTTGTTGTAGCCCTTGCCACTCTCGGACGGATCCTGCGGGATTGCGTCGGTGCCGTAGAAGGCGTCATAGAGCGAGCCCCAGCGCGCGTTCGCCGCGTTCAGCGCATAGCGCGCGTTGGTGAGGGGCACGACGAGCTGCGGGCCGCAGATCTTGCCGATTTCCTCGTCCACATTCGCGGTCTCGACCTTCTGCGTCGCCGGCTCCGGCACGAGATAGCCGATCTCCTTCAGGAAGGCGGTATAGGCGTTGAGGTCGAACGCCTTACCCTTGTTGGCACGGTGCCAGTCGTCGATCTTGGCCTGCAGCGTGTCGCGCACCGCCAGCAGCGCGCGGTTCTTCGGCCCGAGGTCCTTGATGATGGCGGCAACCCCGGCCCAGAACGCGTCCGGCGTGATCCCCGTCTTCGGGGCCGCTTCCTTGGCGATGAAGTCAAACAGGACGGGGGCGATCTTCAATCCGTGGGCGTCGACGCGTTTCATGATGGGCTTTCTTGTTGGAAATGGCTGTTTTTGGCTGCTTTTGACCCGACAGCAGCAAAATGCGCCCATCGAGGGCGGCTTTCGGGGCCCTATTAGCCCCAAAATCGGGGCGGTGAGAAGACCCACATAAGTTGTCAAAATGTCAAGGAAAGGGGGTGTCCGGCACACAGCCGTCATTCCCCGCGAAAGCGGGGAATCCAGTACGCCGCGGCTTCTCAATATCCCAACGCCGTCTCTGGAATACTGGGTCGCCCGGTCAAGCCGGGCGACGACAGCGGAGGGCGGGCGGCCTCAAATATTCGCGGCGAGGTCCACGACTTCGTCGAACAAGACGCCTGATGTCTTCAGCATGCGCTCGATCTCGTCGGCGGCCTCGGCGACCGTCCGCGTCGAGGTGTCGATCACGAGCTCGGCCGCCTGCGGCGCCTCGTAGTCGTTGCCGATGCCGGTGAACGAGGCCAAGGTGCCGGCACGGGCCTTCTTGTAGTGGCCCTTGGGATCACGCTCCTCGCACACTTCGGCAGGGGTTGCGACGTGGATCTCGCGGAAGGCGGTGTCGGCGATGCGGCGCGCGGCGGCGCGGTCTTCGCGGGAGGGCGAGACCGCGGCGACGATCGCGATGTGGCCGTTGCGCGCCAGATGCGTGGCGACTTCGGCGAGGCGGCGGATGTTCTCGCTGCGATCGGCGGCGGCGAAGCCGAGATCGCTGTTGAGGCCCGCGCGCAGCGTGTCGCCGTCGAGCAGGATCGGCGAGCCGCCATTGGTGAAGAGACGCCGCTCCAGCGCCTTGGCCAGCGTCGACTTGCCCGAAGCGGGCAGGCCGGTGAGCCAGACCACGGCGCCGTTGTGCTGATAGCGTGCGGAACGTTCGTCGGGACGCAGCGCGGATTCCACCGGCACGATGTCGACAGGCACGGCACGCTGGCCGGCATCGACCGACAGCACGAGGCCGCCGCCGGCGATACGCCCGGACACTTCGATCACGAGACGTCCAGTACGGGGGTTGTCGGTGTAGGGATCGGTGGCAATCGGATTCGAAAGCGAGATGTCGATCTCGCCGACATGGTTGCGGCCGATCGCCTTGTTCTCGCTGCTCGAGAGCTCGCCGGGATCGACCGCCTTCTCGATGGCGACAACGGTCGCGCGGCTTTCCTTCGGCCCGCAGCGCACCAGCAACTGGTCGCCCTTGGCGAGCGGCTTGTCGTGCAGCCAGAAGATGCGCGCGCGCAGCCGGCGCGTCTCGCGCGGCGCGGTGCCGGCATGGGCGACGATGTCACCGCGCTCGATGAACAATTCGCGGTCGAGCGTGATGCCGACCGAGCGTCCGGCTCCTTGTCGTCCCGCGACCGGCGTCACAGGCCAGCTCTCGACCGTCTTGATCTTGGCGATCTTGCCGGCCGGCATGATCACGATCTCGTCGCCGGCAGTGAGGCTCCCGGATTCGATGCGGCCCGCCACGATGCGGCGGTCGTCGAACTTGTAGATCGCCTGCACCGGCAGGCGCAGCGCCAGAGATTCCAGCGGCCGCGCCGGTTCGAGGGCGTCGAGTGCCTCGACAACGGTCGGTCCCTTGTACCAGCCGATCCGATCGGTGTGCTCGGCGACGCCATCGCCATCGCGCGCCGAAATCGGAATGACCGCCGTGGGCGTCACGCCGAGGCCGTTGAGATGGGCGGAAATCTCGTCGCTGATCGCCTTGAAGCGCAGGTCCGAGAAATCGACGCGATCCATCTTGTTGACGACGACGGCAACCTGCTTCACGCCAAGCAGATGCAGCAGATAGCCGTGCCGCCTGGTCTGGTCACGCACGCCCTCGAGCGCGTCGATGATCAGCACTGCGCCGTCGGCCTGCGAAGCGCCGGTGATCATGTTGCGCAGGAATTCCGCGTGGCCCGGCGCGTCGATCAGGACGATGTCGCGCGAATTGGTACGGAAGCGGATCTGCGTGGTGTCGATGGTGATGCCCTGGTCGCGCTCGGTCTGCAGCGCGTCGAGCAGGAACGACCATTCGAACGGCATGCCGCGCCGCGCGCTGACGGCCTTCAGCATTTCCAGCTTGCCGTCGGGCAGGCTGCCGGTCTCATGCAGGAGGCGGCCGACCAGCGTCGACTTGCCGTGGTCGACATGGCCGACGATGACGATGCGGACCTGCGGACGGGTGGTGCCGTTCGGCGTGGCGGGCGAGGTTGGGGTGACGATCATGTTCATGTCGCGCTCGCGTCGTTGAATCAGAGATAGCCGGCGACGCGAAGGCGCTCGAAGGCGTCCTCGGTCTCGTGGTCGAGCGCGCGACCGGCGCGCTCCGGCACCTTGGTCTGTTCGAGCTCGATCAGGATTTCGTCGATGGTCGACGCCGTCGAATTCACGGGATTGGTGATGTCCTGATCTCCCAGCGAACGGTAGCGCTTGCCGTCTTTCGACAGATAGAGCGGGATGATCGGGATGTTCTCGCGCTTGGTGTAGGCCCAGATGTCGGCCTCGGTCCAATGCAGGATCGGATGGATGCGCAAATGCGCGCCCTGCGGCGGCGAGGCGTTGAAATGATCCCAGAACTCCGGCGGCTGGTCGCGCACGTCCCAATTGCCCTCGAGACCGCGCGGCGAGAACACGCGCTCCTTGGCGCGCGTCGCCTCCTCGTCGCGGCGGATGCCGGCGATCAGGCCGTCGAAGCCATACTTGGCGAGCGCCATCTTGAGACCTTCGGTCTTGCGCGCGGCGGAGCGGGCGGCCGGCGGCAGCGTCGGATCGACGGCATCGATGGGCGGGCAGGGCTCGACGCGCAGATCGAGATCCCACTCCTTTCCGTAGTGGTCGCGGAAGCGGTACATCTCCGGAAACTTCTTGCCGGTGTCGACATGGAGAGCGGGAAACGGCATGCGGCCGAAGAACGCCTTGCGCGCCAGCCAGATCATGACGTTGGAATCCTTGCCGAGCGACCACAGCAGGGCGATCTTCTTCAGGCGAGCGAAGGCCTCGCGGAAAATGTAGATGCTCTGAGCCTCGAGCTGGTCGAGATGGTCCATGCTCGGTGCAACATCGACAGAAAATTCTTGCGAGCCCGCGCGTGCGAGGGGGGCTTTGCTGCTCATTCCGATAGCTGCGGAATCGTCCCTGAGAAGATGCATCTCTGCCACTTTGCGTTTGGAGGCGAAAATTCTATAGTCGCGACGAGGAAGAGAAGAAAAAATTTCTCTTTGCGCGCTAGAAACGACACATATATAGAAAATAATTCCAGTCAACCCCGGATGTGGGGGAAGCGAGTATCGCATGCGGTTCTTGCCGGTGTTTCTTGATCTCAAGGCCGGTCCGGTGGTTCTCATCGGCGCGGGCGAGCTCTTGCGCGCAAAATTGCGCGTGCTCGCCGCGGCCGGAGCGCGCATCCGTGTGCATGCGATCGACGGCAATCAGGATTTCAATCCCGGCGCGGACGCCGCCGCTCGTATCGAAATCGCGACAAGCGATCCGCTGACCGCCGATCTCGCAGGCGTCATCGCCATCGTCTGCGCGGGCGCGGGTGATCTCGGCGTTGCCATGTCGGCGCGCGCCAAGTCGCTCGGCCTTCCCGTCAACGTCATGGACGATCTCGAACATTCCAGCTTCATCTTCCCGGCGATC
Organism: Bradyrhizobium sp. UNPF46; assembly: GCF_006658625.1. Taxonomy (NCBI): domain Bacteria; kingdom Pseudomonadati; phylum Pseudomonadota; class Alphaproteobacteria; order Hyphomicrobiales; family Nitrobacteraceae; genus Bradyrhizobium; species Bradyrhizobium sp. UNPF46. The sequence goes on along the minus strand of NZ_LFJB01000010.1, from coordinate 114,756 downwards.
GTCGATCGCGGCGATGTCGTGGTCGCGGTCGGCACCGGCGGCTCCTCGCCGGTGGTGGCGCGGCGCGTGCGCGAGAAGATCGAGGCGCTGCTGCCTGCGCGCATCGGCGAACTCGCCGAGTTCATCGGCGGCTTCCGCAAATCCATCAACGAGCGCATCGCCGAGTTTCCGCTGCGCCGCCGTTTCTGGGAGCGCGTGATCGACGGTCCGATCGGCGCATCCGTGCTCGCCGGCCGCAAGAGCGAGGCGGGCGCTGCGCTGGAGGCGATTGCCGATCCCTCGGCATTCGCGCGCGCGGACAAGCCGGAAGGCTCGGTCGCGGTGGTCGGCGCCGGTCCGGGCGATCCCGATCTCCTCACCATCAAGGCGCTGCGCGCGTTGCAGGATGCCGACATCGTCTTCCACGACGAGCTGGTCTCGCCCGAGATTCTCGACCGCATCCGCCGCGACACCACGCGCGTTGCCGTCGGCCGCCGCATCGGCAAGCCCGGCATCGGCCAGGACGCCATCAACCAGTGCATGATCGAAGCCGCTCAGGCCGGCCAGCGCGTCGTGCGGTTGAAAGGCGGCGATCCCTTCGTGTTCGGCCGCGGCGGCGAAGAGGTCGAGGCGCTGCGCGCCGCAGGCGTCGCCTATTCGATCATTCCCGGCATCACCGCGGGACTCGGCGGCGCCGCCGATTTCGAAGTGCCGCTGACCTACCGCCACGAAGCGACCCGCATCACCTTCCTCACCGCGCACAAGGCGCGCGACGCGGAAGCCGTGGACTGGTCGACGCTGACCGACACGCGGATGACCATCGTCGTCTACATGGGCGTGTCCGCTGCACCTGCCGTGCGTGCGGGCCTGCTCGCCGCCGGCCGCTCGCCGGAGACGCCGGTCGGCGTGTTCGCCCGCGTCACGCGCCCCGACGCGCAAGGCGCGATCGGCACGCTGGGCAATCTGCCCGAGCTCGCACGGCGGGCCGACGGCGGTCCCGCCATTCTCATCATCGGCGAGGTGATCCGGCATGCCGGTTCGCTTCGCCGCCAGACACCCACCCAAATCATCTCTGACCTATTGGATGCAGCCGAATGACCTCCCCGCTCGAACAGAAGAAGATCAAGATCGCCGGCCCCTCGATCGTGACTGCCAACCGGACCTGGGACGGCGTCGTCGTCTATCGCACCGCCACCAAGAGCTGGTCTGCGGACCTGTCGGAGGCCGCGATCGTACGCAACTCCGACGAAGCCAAGGCGTTGCTTGCGGAGTCCGTCGCCGATGACGTCGGCGCGATCGGACCCTATATCGCCCCGGTGCAGGTCGGCGCGGACGGCAAGATCGAGCCCGGCAATCTGCGCGAACAGATCCGCCGTACCGGTGTCACCATCGGACAGTCGGCCCAGGTGTAAGGCATTCTCTTATGTACGCTTACGACGAAATCGACCGCACGCTCGTCAACGAGCGCGTCTCGGAGTTCCGCGACCAGGTGAAGCGACGCCTTTCCGGCGAGCTCACCGAGGACGAGTTCAAGATCCTGCGCCTGCAGAACGGCGTCTATCTGCAGCTGCACGCCTACATGTTCCGCGTCGCCATCCCCTACGGCACGCTGGCGACGAACCAGTTGCGGGCACTCGCCCACGTCGCGCGAAAGTACGATCGCGGCTACGGACATTTCACCACGCGGCAGAACATCCAGTTCAACTGGATCAAGCTCGCCGAGCTGCCGGACGCGCTGGAGGATCTCGCCAAGGTCGGCATCCATGCGATGCAGACCTCCGGCAACAACATGCGCAACGTCACCTCGGACCAGTGGGCCGGCGTCGCGCCGGGCGAGATCGAGGATCCCCGCATCTGGTCGGAGTTGATCCGCCAGCACACCACGCTGCATCCGGAATTCTCGTTCCTGCCGCGCAAGTTCAAGATCGCGATCACCGCTTCGGATCACGACCGCGCCGCGATCAAGATCCACGACATCGGCCTCCGCCTGATCAAGAACGAGAAGGGCGAGACCGGCTTCGAGGTGCTGGTCGGCGGTGGGCTCGGCCGCACGCCGTTCATCGCCAAGACCATCAAGCACTTCGTGCACGGCCGCGACATCCTCAGCTACATCGAGGCGATCTTGCGCGTCTACAACCAGTACGGCCGCCGCGACAACATCTACAAGGCGCGCATCAAGATCCTGGTGCATGAGCTCGGCATCGAGAAATTCTCGCGCGAGGTCGAGGCGGAGTGGCAGCACATCCGCAACTCTTCGCTCCAGATCGACGACGAGGTGATCGAGGACATCCGCTCGCGCTTCACCTATCCGGCTTACGAGAAGCTGCCGCACATGCCCGACGAGCTGCGGCAGGCCGCGGCCGATCTCGATTTCGAGGCATGGCGCAAGAACTCGGTGGCTCCGCACAAGGTGCCGGGCTACTCCATCGTCACGATCTCGCTGAAGCCGACCGGCGGGCCCCCGGGCGATGCCACCGCCGAGCAGATGGATGCGCTCGCCGATCTCGCCGACAAATTTTCCTTCGGCGAGATACGTGTCGGCCACGAGCAGAATTTGGCGCTGCCGCACGTCGCCAAGCGCGATCTGCCGGCGCTGTGGAAGGCGCTCGACAAGCTCGGGCTCGCGACGCCGAACGTCAACCTGATCACCGACATCATCGCCTGCCCGGGTCTCGACTATTGCTCGCTGGCGAATGCGCGCTCGATCCCGATCGCGCAGGAGCTGACGCGGCGCTTTGCCAATCACGAGCTCGCCAATTTGATCGGCCGGCTGCACATCAACATCTCCGGCTGCATCAACGCCTGCGGCCATCACCATGTCGGCCATATCGGCATTCTCGGCGTCGAGAAGAACGGCGAGGAGGTCTACCAGATCACCATCGGCGGCCGCGCCGACGAGAACGCCGCGCTCGGCACCCTGATCGGGCCGGGCGTCAAGTTCGACGAGGTCGCCGACGTCATCGAGGACATCGTGGAAGCCTATCTGGCGCTGCGCGAGCGGCCCGAAGAGCTGTTCATGGACACCGTGAAGCGTCTCGGCGTCGAACCCTTCAAGGAGCGCGTCTATGCCACTCGTTAAAGGCGGAAAGATCACCGACGACAGCTTCGCCAAGCTGGCCGTCGACACGCCACTGCCCGAGGGCGGCGACATCCTGGTGCCGGCCGAGCGCTTCATCGGCGAAGCCGATGCGCTGCTCAATCGTTCGGGCAAGGTCGGCGTGATCTGGCCCAACAGCCGCGACATCTCCGAGCTCGTGCCTTATCTCGGCAGGATCGCCGCCGTCGCGCTGGTGTTCCCGACCTTCCGCGACGGGCGCGCCTACAGCCAGGCCCGCCTGCTGCGCGAGCGTTACAATTACCGCGGCGAATTGCGCGCCACCGGACAGATCCTGCGCGATCAGTTCGTGTTCATGCTGCGTGCCGGCTTCGATTCCTTCGAGGTCAAGAAGCAGGCCGATGCGGAAGCCTTCATGCAGACGGCCAAGCGCTATTCGGTGTTCTACCAGCCGACTGGCGACGGCCGCATCACGGCCCTGCACCGGCGCATGCAGCTGCGTCACTCCGAGGGTGTCGGCACGTGAACGTCATCGCGTCCCAGCTCACGCCGGTATCTGCTTCTGCACTGCCTTCGGCGAAGGAGCTCGATCGGAGCTTGCGCGATGCCTCGCCCGCCGAGATCGTCGCTGCGGCGCTGAAGACGGTCGGGCGCGAGAAGTTGGCGCTGGTGTCGTCCTTCGGCACGGAATCGGCGACGTTGCTGAAGGTCATGGCGGACGTCGACCCGGCGATCCCCGTGATCTTCCTCGATACCGGATGGCTGTTCGAGGAGACGCTGGCCTACCGCGATACTTTGATCGCGACACTCGGCCTGAAGGACGTTCGCTCGATCAAGCCGGCCGAGGAGGCCTTGTCGCGCGAAGATCCCGACCGCGAGCTCTGGTTCACCGATCCCGACGCCTGCTGCCGCATCCGCAAGGTGGAACCGCTGGCGCGTGCGCTCGAGCCGTTCTCGGCCTGGCTGAACGGCCGCAAGCGCTTCCAGGGCAACGCGCGTGCCGACATTGCCGTCGTCGAGGACGACGGTGCGCGATTGAAGTTCAATCCCTTCGCCAACGTCTCGCGCGAGGAACTCGAGGCGATCTTTGTCCGCGCCAAATTGCCGCGTCACCCCTTGGTCGCCTCCGGATTCCGGTCGGTCGGGTGTATGCCTTGCACGAGCAGAACGGCCGACGACGAGGATGAGCGCGCCGGTCGCTGGCGCGGCCGGGCCAAGACAGAATGCGGCATCCACACGATGAAGATTTCGTAGTACAGCCGCACTGCGAGTTCGCGAACAAGAAAATCCGGTTTCGTTGACTTGAGCGCGTTTCGCCGCGAGTTTCGCCTGCCTTCGCTGACACCGATGTCAGTGAAGTGAATGGAGATGGACATGATGCGCCGTATCGTTCCGCTCGCTGCAGGATTGCTCGCAACGGGTTTTTTGGCAAGCGCGGCTCTCGCTGCTGACATCAATCTGCTGAACGTGTCGTATGATCCGACGCGCGAGCTTTATGCCGAATTCAACAAGGCGTTCGCGAGCGCCTATCAGAAGGAAACCGGCAAGAGCGTCGAGATCAAGCAATCGCATGGCGGTAGCGGGTCGCAGGCGCGCGCGGTGATCGACGGCTTGCAGGCCGATGTGGTGACGCTCGCGCTCGCCTACGACATCGACGCGATCGCGAACAAGGGCCTCACGGCGACGGATTGGCAGAAGCGGTTGCCGCAGAACGCGTCGCCCTACACCTCCACCATCGTGTTCCTGGTGCGCAAGGGCAATCCCAAGGCGATCAAGGACTGGGACGATCTGATCAAGCCGGGCGTCGCCGTGATCACGCCGAACCCGAAGACGTCGGGCGGCGCGCGCTGGAATTATCTTGCCGCCTGGGGCTTCGCGCAGAAGAAATACGGCTCGGCCGACAAGGCCAAGCAATTCATCGGAAAACTTTACCAGCAGGTGCCGGTGCTCGATACCGGCGCACGCGGCGCGACCGTGACCTTCGTCGAGCGCGGCGTGGGCGACGTGCTGCTCGCTTGGGAAAATGAGGCGTTCCTCGCGCTGAAGGAGTTCGGCGCGAACAGGTTCGAGGTCGTGGCGCCGCCGCAATCCATCCTCGCCGAGCCGCCGGTCGCGATCGTCGACAAGGTTGCCGACAAAAAGGGCACTCGCAACGCCGCCGATGCCTACCTCCAGTACTGGTACACCAAGGAGGGGCAGGAGATCGCCGCACGCAACTTCTACCGACCGCGCGATGCCGAAATCGCGAAAAAATACGAAAATTCCTTCGCCAAGGTCGAACTATTTACGATCGACGACGTTTTCGGTGGTTGGACCAGGGCGCAGAAGGAACATTTCGCCGACGGCGGCATCTTTGACCAGATCTACAAGAACTGATCTGGCGCTGTCTTAAGGGGCTTTAGCAGGGGGCCTGGTGAGCGCAGTCACAGCACGACACCGGACATTGCCGGGCTTCGGTCTCACGATGGGACTGACGCTGTCCTGGCTGTCCGTCATCATCCTCATTCCGCTCGCCGGGCTGTTCCTGAAGTCGCTCGAGCTCAGTCCCGAGCAGTTCTGGAACATCCTCTCCAGCCGCCGCACCCTGAACGCCTTGCGTGTCTCCTTCGGCCTCGCCTTCGCGGCGGCCTGCGTCAATCTCGTCATGGGCAGCATCATCGTCTGGGCGCTGGTGCGCTACCGCTTTCCCGGCCGCCGGCTGTTCGACGCCATCGTCGACGTGCCCTTCGCGCTGCCGACGGCGGTCGCGGGCGTCGCGCTGACCGCGCTGTTCGCCGAGAAGGGCTGGCTGGGGGCGCCGCTTGCGGCGCTCGGCATCAAGGTGGCGTTCACGCCGGTCGGCATCTTCGTCGCCATGATCTTCATCGGTATTCCGTTCGTGGTGCGCACGGTGCAGCCCGTGCTGCAGGATCTCGACCCTGAAATCGAGGAAGCGGCGGGCAGCCTCGGCGCCAGCCGCTGGCAGACCATCATCCGCGTGATCCTGCCCTCGTTGGCGCCGGCGCTGCTCACCGGGCTCGCGCTCGCCTTCGCCCGCGCGGTCGGCGAATACGGCTCGGTGATTTTCATCGCCGGCAATCTGCCCAACGTCTCCGAGATTGCCCCGCTTCTGATCGTGATCCGCCTCTCCGAGTTCCGCTACGCCGATGCGACCGCCATTGCGGTGGTCATGCTCGTCGTGTCCTTCGTCATCATCTTCGCCGTCAACCGGCTCCAGCGCTGGGCGCAGAGCCGGATCCCGGCGCGCTGAGGGCGGACCATGACGATGCAGATTGTCCATTCAGGCCCGGTCACCTCGTCCGACGAGACGGTCCGGGCGCGAGAAGCGCTCGCGCGGGACAATCTCCGCACCGAGCCGAAGGCCGTGCGCATCGCCATCATCACGATCGCGATCGCGTTTCTCACAATCTTCGTCGTGCTGCCGCTGGTCGTGGTGTTCGCGCATGCCTTCTCGAAGGGGATCGCCGCCTATTTCGCCGCGCTCGCCGAGCCCGAGGCGCTGGCTGCGATCAGGCTGACGCTGCTGGTCGCCGCGATCTCGGTCGGCCTCAACCTCGTGTTCGGCCTCGTCGCCGCCTGGGCGATCGCCAAGTTCGACTTCCCCGGCAAGACCTTCCTGATCACACTGATCGATCTGCCGTTCTCGGTGAGCCCGGTAATCTCCGGCCTCGTCTTCGTGCTGCTGTTCGGCGCGCAGGGCTATTTCGGCGGCTGGCTGCGCGACCACGACATCCAGATCCTGTTCGCGGTGCCCGGCATCGCGCTCGCCACCACCTTCGTGACCTTCCCCTTCGTGGCGCGCGCGCTGATCCCCTTGATGCAGGAGCAGGGCACCCAGGAGGAGGAGGCCGCGATCTCGCTCGGCGCCTCGGGTCTTCAAACCTTCTTCCGCGTCACGCTGCCCAACATCAAATGGGGCGTGCTCTACGGCGTCCTGCTCTGCAACGCGCGGGCGATGGGCGAGTTCGGTGCGGTCTCCGTCGTCTCCGGCCACATCCGCGGCGAGACCAACACGATGCCGCTCCTGGTCGAGATCCTCTACAACGAATACCAGTTCGTCGCCGCCTTCGCGATCGCCTCGCTGCTGGCGATGCTGGCGCTGATCACGTTGATCGCCAAGACCGTTCTTGAACGTCACCTGGATGAGGGACAAGACGCAAGTGACCATTGAAGTCAAAAATCTCGTCAAGACGTTCGGCAGCTTCAAAGCCCTCGACGGCGTCGACCTCAAGGTCGACAGCGGCGAGCTCGTGGCACTGCTCGGACCATCCGGGTCGGGAAAGACCACGCTGCTGCGGATCGTCGCCGGCCTCGACTGGCCCGACGCCGGCGAAGTGCTCATCAACGGTGAGGATGCGCTGGCGCAGGGCGCACGCGAGCGGCATGTCGGCTTCGTGTTCCAGCACTACGCGCTGTTCCGCCACATGAGCGTGTTCGAGAACGTCGCCTTCGGCCTGCGCGTGCAGCCGCGCGCAATCCGCAAGGACGAAGCGGCCATCCGCGCGCGCGTCAAGGAGCTGCTCGATCTCGTGCAGCTCGACTGGCTTTCCGACCGCTATCCGAGCCAGCTCTCCGGCGGTCAGCGCCAGCGCATCGCGCTCGCCCGCGCGCTCGCGATCGAGCCGCGCATCCTGCTGCTCGACGAGCCGTTCGGCGCACTCGATGCCAAGGTCCGGAAAGAGCTGCGCCGATGGCTGCGCTCGCTGCATCACGAGATCAACGTGACCTCGATCTTCGTCACCCACGACCAGGAGGAGGCGCTCGAAGTCGCCAACCGCGTCGTGGTGATGGACAAGGGTCGGATCGAGCAGGTCGGCTCCCCCGACGACGTCTACGAGAGCCCGGCAAGCGCGTTCGTTCACGGCTTCATCGGCGAATCCATCGAATTGCCGGTTCAGGTCGAAGCGGGCGTGGTCAGGCTCGGCGACCGGCCGCTCGCGCTTGCGGCAGGCGGGGCTGCGCCTGGTGCGTCAAAGCTGTTCGTGCGGCGACATGACATGCTGGTCGGTCCGCCCGGCAGCGGCGCCTTCGAGGGCGCCGTGCAGCACGTCCGCAATTTCGGTCCCGTGCAGCGGGCCGAGATCGTCCTGTCAGGCGGCAAGACCATCGAGATCGACGCTCCCCGTGACAAGGAACTGCGCGTCGGCGAGACCGTCGGCCTCGAACCGCGCCGTTACCGGATATTTGCGGGGTAGGTCCCCGTCATTCCGGGGCGCGCGTCAGCGCGAACCCGGAATCCCGAGGTTATTGAGCGAGATTCCGGGTTCAGCGCTCCGCGCTGCCCCGGAACGACTTGCGTCGATTTTCTTCAAAATTCACCTTTCAGCCATTGTTGGTATGCAACAACGGCCCCTCATTCGGGGGCCTCCAAACATGCGCGCTGCGGCCGCAATTCTCGTTACTTTGCTGCTTGCCGGCTGCGCCGGCAACGAAGCGCCGGTCCAGCAGCCGTCGATGTATACCGACATGGCCGCCCCGGGCTCCAAGCTCGATGCGCAGGCGGCCGCGATCATGATCTCGCAATACCGCCAGAACAACATGCTCGGCACCGTCGTAGTTGACCCCGATCTCATGCGGCTCGCCGAATCCCAGTCCAATGCCATGGCGGCGGCCAACAAGATGGACCATGACGTCCGCGCGCCCCTGGCCAAGCGCCTTGCCGCCGGCGGCTATCCGGCGACCGTGGCGGTCGAGAACATCTCGGCCGGCTATCATACGCTGGCGGAAGCGTTTTCCGGCTGGCGCGACTCGCCCCCGCACCGCGCCAACATGCTCAAGAGCGGTGTCACAAAATTGGGCATCGCGGCGAGCTATGCTCCTGGCACCAAATACAAGGTGTTCTGGACCATGATCCTGGCCTCGACGGAGCGATAAGCCAGACTTGATCCCGGCATGCATTGACGCCGCGGCGGAGGGTCGCCACGGTGATGCGCCATTGCTATTGTTCCCCCATGACCGATCGTAGTCCGGAAACCGCCAGCATCCCCGCGAATGCGCAACGCGTCCTGGTCCTGCAGGGCGGCGGTGCGCTCGGCTCCTATCAGGCCGGCGCCTATCAGGCGCTGTGCGGCCACGGCTTCGAGCCGGAATGGGTCGCCGGCATCTCGATCGGCGCAGTCAACGCCGCCATCATCGCCGGCAACGAGGGGCAGACCCGGGTCAAGCGGCTGAAAGAATTCTGGGAGATGGTGTCGGCGCCGGTGCCATGGAAACCGATCGGCAAAAGCGACCACAGCCGTGAGCTGTTCAACTCGACCAGTGCCGCGCTGATCGCCACCTTCGGTGTGCCCGGCTTCTTCGTCCCGCGCGTCCCGCCGGCGCCGCTGTGGCCGCCGGGGCATCCCGAGGCCGAGAGCTATTACGACACCGCGCCGCTGAAGAAGACGCTGGAGCGTCTGGTCGATTTCGACCGCATCAACGACCTGAAGACCCGCCTGTCGGTCGGCGCGGTCGGCGTCACCTCCGGCAACTTCAAATATTTCGACAATTTCGAGTTCAAGAAGCTCGGCAAGAAAATCGGCCCCGAGCACGTCATGGCCTCCGGCGCGCTGCCGCCCGGCTTTCCCTCGGTGATGATCGACGGCGAGCATTATTGGGACGGCGGCATCGCCTCCAACACCCCGCTCGATTACGTGCTCGATGCCGAGGTCGATCGCGACATGCTGATCTTCCAGGTCGATCTGTTCAGTGCCCGCGGCGACCTGCCGAATTCGCTGCTGGAGGCCACCGAGCGCGAGAAGGATATCCGCTTCTCCAGCCGCACGCGGATGAACACCGACAAGAACAAGCAGCTGCACAACGCCCGCAGGGCGGTGCGCGACCTGATTTCCAAACTGCCCGATTATCTGAAGAACGACCCTTCCGTCGAATTCCTCGCGAAGGTATCGCGTGAAAGCACCGTCACCGTGGTGCATCTGATCTACCGCAGCAAGAACTACGAATCCTCGTCCAAGGATTACGACTTCTCGCACGTCGCCATGGTCGAGCATTGGGAGGCCGGCGTGAAGGACGTGCATCTGTCGATGCGCCACAAGGACTGGCTCGAGCGGCCGCAGTCCGGCGAGACCATGGTGACCTACGATCTCACGGGGGACGTCGTCGCGCCCCCGGCAAACAGGAGCGAATAGAATGGGTAGTCTGTCAGGCAAGAACGCCGTCGTGACCGGGTCCACCAGCGGCATCGGGCTCGCCTATGCGCGTGCGTTCGCCGGCGCCGGCGCAAACGTCGTCATCAACGGCTTCGGCTCGCCGGAGGACATCGAGAAGGAGCGCGCCAAGATCGAACAGGACTTCAAGGTGAAAGCGATCTATTCGCCCGCCGACATGACCAAGCCCGCCGAGATCGCCGGGATGATCGCGCTGGGCGAGACGACGTTTGGCTCGGTCGACATCCTCGTCAACAATGCCGGCATCCAGTTCGTCTCGCCGGTCGAGGAGTTCCCGATCGAGAAGTGGGACCAGATCATCGCGATCAACCTGTCCTCCGCCTTCCACGGCATCCGCGCCGCCGTGCCCGGCATGAAGAAGAAGGGTTGGGGCCGCATCATCAACACGGCGTCTGCGCACTCGCTGGTCGCCTCGCCCTTCAAGTCGGCCTACGTTTCGGCCAAGCACGGCATCGCCGGTCTCACCAAGACCGTGGCGCTGGAGGTCGCGACCCACAAGATCACCTGCAACTGCATCAGCCCCGGCTATGTCTGGACGCCGCTGGTGGAGAAGCAGATCCCCGACACCATGAAGGCGCGCAATCTGACGCGCGAGCAGGTCATCAACGACGTGCTGCTCGATGCGCAGCCGACCAAGGAGTTTGTGACATCGGAGCAGGTCGCGGCCCTCGCGCTGTTCCTGTGCGGCGACGATGCGGCCCAGATCACCGGCACCAACCTGTCGATCGACGGCGGCTGGACGGCGGAGTAGGGGCCGGGGACGAGGTGCCGTAGGGTGGGTTACGCCTTCGGCTAACCTACCCTACGAAAGCAAGACCAAGGCGGCAGCTTTCCGTTCAATGCGTCCAGGCCAACGCCGTCACGAACGCCGACGACAGTTTCAGCTCCGCAAACATGATCTTGCCGGCGACCACGAACAGCACGCTGGCAAGCGTCAGCCGCAACACCGTCTCGGGGACGCGGGTCGCGCTGTAGCTGCCGACGATGATGCCGGGGAGCGAACCCATCAGCAGCACGCCCATCAGCGCCCAGTCGACGTCGCCGAGCGCCCAGTGCCCGATGCCGGCGACCAGCGTCAATGGGACCGCGTGGGCGATATCGGAGCCGACAATGGTCACCATCGGCAGACGCGGATAGAGCAGCAGCAGCACGGTGACGCCGACCGCACCGGCGCCGACCGACGAGATCGACACCAGCACGCCGAGCACGATCCCGGTGATCACGGTTGCAATCGCGGTGGTGCGGTCGTCGACACGCTCCAGCCTGCCGCGGTAACGCTCCATGATCGACTTGCGGAAGATCAGCGAGGTCGCGGTCAGCAGCAGCGCGAAGCACAGCACCAGATTGACCAGGCTGCGCTCGGAATCGCTCTTGAGGTCGAGCTTCCACAGCACCAGCAGTGTCACTGCGCTCGCGGGAATGCTGCCGCAGGCCAGCCGCAGCACCGCCGGCCAGTGCACGCTGCGCGACCAGCCATGCACCAGGCTGCCGCCGGTCTTGGTGGCGGCGGCATAGAGCAGGTCGGTTCCGACCGCGGTCGAGGGATGCACGCCGAACAGCAGGATCAGGAGCGGCGTCATCAACGAGCCGCCGCCCACGCCGGTCATTCCGACAAGCAGGCCGACGCCAAATCCGGAGGCGACGTAGAGTGGATCAAACATGTCGGGGGAATCTTAGGTTGATCTCGGCGGTTAGGCAATACGACGTAGAATACAGTTCCCCTAATGCGCAACCACTTGGGCAGAATAAGAAAAATTTTATCGCGGGTTGAAGAAGGGGAGGCGTTTTGCCTCGTTCGCGTGGCTGCGCTGACAGAGCCGTTCCCCAACGGCAGCAAGCATCGAGGGTGCACTGCGCCTATTTGCCAAATGCCAGCACGTGCAGGCCGAGACGCTGCCGCACGATCCAGAACAACAGCACCGTCTCGAAGGTGAGGGAGATCGAGGTCGCGGCTGCGGCGCCGTGGCCGCCGTAGCGCGGTACCAGCGCGATGCAGAGCACGACGTTCATCACGAAGGCCAGTGCATAGGCGAGCGCGCAGATCTTCTGCTGACCGAGCATGTTGAGCAGCCGCTCGACCGGCCCGATCGCGGCGCGCACCACGAGCCCGATCGCGGCGACGAACATGATGTCGTAGCCGACCACGAATTGCGGCCCGAACAGCCAGAGCAGTGGCTTGCCGAGCGCGAGCAGCACGATCGTCGCCGCCAGCGACGGCCAGAACGTCCAGCTGATGGCGTGCGCGACATAGGCCGACAGCCGCGCCTTGTCGCCGCTGGCGTTGTATTCGGCGAAGCGATGCGCGGTCGTCGCCGACATCGCGTAGTGGATGAACGAGACCAGCGCCAGCGTCTTCACGACAGCGAAATAGACGCCGACCTCGTCGGAGGGGCGGAACTGCTGCAGCACCAGCACGTCGGTATAGGACAAGAGCAGGTAGAAGCTCTCGACCAGCAGGATCGGCAGTGAGACCGCGAGCCAGCCGCGGATGTCGTACGTCTTGGGGCCGGACGGAATGTGATCGGCGAGCTTGCGGTTGAGCACCGCCATCTGTCCCGTCATCGCGATCCAGACCGCGCCCGCGCTCGCGGCCATCGCGGCGACCGCGCCGAGATGATAGCCGAGCAGGAAGGCAGCGCCCGTGATGCCGATGATCAGCGCCTGGCGGATGATGAATTGCGGCATCAAGCCGAGCTGCATCCAGTCATGCGAGCGCGCGATGCCGTCCTGGGTGTTGGCGACGACGAAGGCGGGCAGTGTCATGCAGCCGATATAGAGCGGCAGCACCTCGGCCGGATCGATCCAGGGCGACAGCAGCCTGACGATGCCGGCAAGAGCGAGTGAGACCAGCGTGGAGACGGCAAAGGTCAGCCAGCGGCTGCCGGAGAGGAAGCCGCGCAGCAGCGCCTGCTCGCCGCTGGCCCGGTATTCCGGAATGATCTTCTGCGCGGAGGCCGAGATGCCGAAATCCATCATGCTGCCGAGCAGCAGCACCCAGGTCCAGACATAGACATAGGTGCCGTAGTCGGAGGTGCCCATCCAGCGCGCCAGCAGCACCTGCGAGACATAGGCGAGCCCAGCGCTGATCACGCGGATGATGAAGATGGTGCCGGCCAGCCGCCGCGTCAGCGATGCCTCGCTCGGGCCGCCCGTCAGCCTGGCGCGCAGCCGCGCGATCAGCCCGGCCGGTCCGGTCGTTGCGGGTTGTGCATCCATCACGGCCAATTCGAAGATCCCTCAGGTCGCCCGGCATGCTGTGGCAGATGAGGAATTAGCAACCATTCGTTAAGATTGGGTTGGGCGGGGCGCTGTCTCGCCACCATACGCTTGTCAGGGACGATGTCTGAAACCAGGGCGCGAGTCGAGCAACTCACTCGCGATACCGACGATCACTCCAAATTCGTATTGAACTCGTACGACTTCTCAGGCCCGACCAGCGTGAATTTCAGCGCAGCACCGTCGGGCTTGGCGCCGGGCGGCAGGCCGTCGAGCTCGAAGGAAAAGCGCTTCACGCCGGCCGGGCTGTCTTTGACCGGCTCCGGAATCGGCAGCGCCCAATCGGGCGTTGGCCCTTCCACGTACAGATTGACGTTGCGGCTGTCGGGCGTGACCACGTCGACCACCACGTTCTTGGCTCCGTCGCGCTTGACGTCGCGGATGGTGAGCGGATTGGGATCGCCGATATTGGCGGGCTTCGGCACGGTGTCGAGCGCGGCACGCAAATTGGCGTCCTCGGTCGATGCGACGTTGTTGAAGCCGAGCTCGATCTTGGCTTCGACCGGAATGCAGAGCTTCTCGCACACCGCGTAATTGATCTCGGCGCGCAAGGTCACGGGCTTGTCGGCCGCCTTGGCGACGATGCGTAACGGCAGCACGATCTGGTCGTGATAGCCGATCGAATGGCCGCCCGCGCCGTCGTCGAATTTCAGCGGCGCAGGCCACATCACCGTCACCGCCTCGACGTTGTCCGACTTCGAGAAGTCGAACCGCGGCGGAACGCCGGAGTCGCCGGGGATGCGCCAATAGGTCTTCCAACCCTGTTGGAGCTGGAAGGCGATACCGCCGAGCAGCACGGCGCCACTTCGCGATCCCGCCAACAGCCGCACTGCGGAATGTCCGTCGCGCTGCCATGGCGAAGCGTCATCGGCATGGGCTGCGATGGCCAGAGACGACGCAAGCATGGTTGTCGCGACGCCGATCGCCGCACGCAGGGGAACTCTTGTCAGCATGGCACGTCTTTACAGGGGCGCACCCCGGCAAACCATTGAATTGCTTGTGATGGATGCACTTGAATCGAGTCTCTGCAAGCCTTGATTTGACAGCGGCTAGGTCCGACATCAGGATAGGAATTGAAACCGGAGTGCTTCACCGATGGCTCCCACAGGAAAGAGAACGGGCGAAAGCACCCGCCGGGGGGGGGCCGCGCTGCCCAATTCGGCCGGCTATCTCGACGGCCGGCTGCTGATCGCGATGCCTGTGATGGGCGATTCCCGCTTTGAGCGTTCGGTGATCTATCTCTGTGCCCATTCGGCGGAGGGAGCCATGGGTATCATCGTGAACCATCCGGCTGGCAGCATCGACTTCCCCGAGCTGTTGCAGCAGCTCGGCATCATCAAGAAGGGCGAGCACATCAAGCTGCCGGAGAATGCCGAAAGCATGAAGGTGCTGCGCGGGGGCCCGGTCGACACCGGCCGCGGTTTCGTGCTGCATTCCAGCGACTTCTACATCGAGAACGCGACGTTGCGGATCGATGACGGCGTCTGCCTCACGGCGACCGTCGATATCCTGCGCGCCATCGCCAACGGCTCCGGCCCCAAGCATGCCATCCTCGCGCTCGGCTATGCCGGCTGGGCGCCGGGCCAGCTCGAGACCGAGATCCAGAGCAACGGCTGGCTGCATTGCGATGCGGATGCGGATCTGATTTTCGGCGACGACGTCGACGACAAATACAACCGCGCCCTGCAGAAGATCGGTATCGATCCCGGCATGCTCTCCAACGAGGCCGGGCACGCGTAGTTGCTCAGACGCTCGCGCCACAGTCTCGCTGTCGTCCCGGATCTGCGCTCTGCTCCGCTGCGCTTGTCCGGGACGACGGCGGAGTTTGTAACTGCTACTCCGCCGCCTGCTGCTGCACCGTCGGCTCCGTCCCCGCCACCGTCGCCCTGCGCATGTCGCGGGGCTGGGACTGGTCGTAGCGGCGGACGCGGTGCATGGTCTGGCGATTGTCCCACATCACGAGGTCATGCAGCTTCCATTTGTGGACGTAGACGAACTCCGGCTGCGTCGCGTGCTCGTTCAGGTCGCGCAGCAGCAGCCGGCCTTCGGGCATGCTCATGCCGACAATCTTGCCGGCATGCGATGAGAGATAGAGCGACTTGCGGCGATGCACGGGGTGCGTCCGCACCAGCCGTTGCAGCACCGGCTTGAACATCGCCTTCTCCTCGTCGGTGTACTCGGTGAAGCCGAGCGATCCGCGCGAATACATCAGCGAGTGCTCGCAGACGAGGTCCTCGATCTCCGCCTTGGTTTCGTCGTCGAGCGCGTCATAGGCTGCGCGCATGTCGGCGAATTCGGTGTTGCCGCCCTTCGGGTTCACCACGCGCGCCGACAGCAGCGAGAATTTCGCGGGGATCGGCCGGAAAGAGCTGTCGGAGTGCCACAGGCAATTGCCGAGGTTGAACAGATTGGCGCGGCTGTCTCTCGGCAGCGGCTTGCCGTCCTTGCCGAGGTTGGAGACGTCGTTCAGGCCCGAGGTGAGACGGTATTCATCTGCCTTGGTGATGTTGCCGCCGCGCGCGTCCTCGCGCTGACCGAAGTTCAGCGCGAAGGCCATCTGCTGCTCGTCGGTGATGTCCTGGTCGTGGAAGACCAGCACCGCATATTTGTCCATGGCGGCCTCGACCTCGCGCGCCTCGGCCTCGGTGAGGGGCTTTCGCAAGTCGAGGCCGGAGACCTCGCCGACAAAATGCTTCTGAAGCTGCCGGATGGCGATCGTCATGGCGTTTCTCCCACAGGTCGCGAGCGGTTGGTCCCGCTCTGTCGGCGAAAAAGCTACTCCCGCGCTCGTGCTTGTCAACGCTTCGAGCGCATGTCTCTCACGCGTTCCGCGCCATCAGCCCGCCGTCGACCGGGATGACTGCTCCGGTGAGGAAGGACGCGGCCGGCAGGCACAGGCTCAGCGTCATATGCGCGACCTCTTCGGGGGCGCCGTAGCGGCCGAGGGCGGTGCGGCGCTTGGCATAGATCGTCTTGTGCTCCTCCGAGATGCGGTCGGTGATACCAGTGCGGATCGGACCGGGGCAGATGCAGTTGACCGTAATGCCCTCGCGGCCGAGCTCCACGGCGAGCGAGCGGGTGAGGCTGGCAACGCCACCCTTCGCGGCCGAATAGGGGCTGTGCAATGCGGTGGCGCCGAGCGCCTCGGTCGAGGCGATGTTGACGATGCGCGGACATGTCGACTTGCGCAGATGCGGCAGCGCGGCGCGGATGATGCGCGGATGGGCCGTCAGCATCACGGCAATGCCCCTGGCCCAGGCGTCCTCGTAAGTCTCGTCGTCGATCGCGACGCGCACGGAGATGCCGGCATTGTTGACGACGATGTCGATTCCGCCGAAATGCGCGGCAACGTCAGCCACGACACGCTTGATCTCGCCGCCGTCGGCAACGTCAAGCTTCCACGCCTTCGCCGCTCCGCCGCTCGCCGCGATCTCCTTCGCAACCGCATGCGCGCCCTGCTCGTCGTAATCGGTGACGGCAACGTTCGCGCCCTCGTTTGCGAACACGCGCGCGGTCGCTCGCCCCATGCCGCTCGCCGCGCCGGTGACGAGAACGGTCAGGCCCCTGACGGACCGGCTGAGCTGCTTGAACTCGGACATGCTGTTTCCTCGGGAAGCTGCTTGTTCTTGTTATGATTGACAAGGCTGGCACCGATCCGCAGACAGGTCAAACAAGCAAGACAAAAGGGGAGGCCGCGATGGCGAACGAGCTCGATTTCTCAGGCAGGCAGGTGCTGGTCGTCGGCGGCTCGAGCGGGATCGGCAACGGCATCGCGCAGGCGTTTCGCACCAGGGGCGCCCAGGTTGCGGTGTGCGGCACGCGTGCTCGCGCAACGGAATATTCTGCGGAGGAAGGCTCCGACCTCACGGGCCTCTCTTATGCGCAGCTCGACGTTGGCAGTCCCGGCGCGATCGAAGCGTTCAAGCCGGCCTTCGACCGGCTCGACATCCTCGTGCTGGCGCAAGGCGCGGTGCTCTATCGCCGCGGCGAGTTCGAGATGAGCGGCTTCCGCAAGGTGGTTGAGGTCAATCTGATGAGCCTGATGGCGTGCGCCACGCGGTTTCATTCCATGTTGCGGGATTCCAGGGGCGCGCTGATCATGGTGTCCTCGACCGCGGCCTATCACTCCACCATGGGCAATCCCGCCTACAACGCCTCGAAGACCGGTGCGGTCGGATTGACGCGGACGCTGGGCGAGGCCTGGGCCGAGGACGGCATCCGCGTCAACGGCATCGCGCCGGGGCTCGTCGACACCAAGATGACGAAGGTGACGACCGACAATCCGAAGCGGCTTGAAGGCGCGCTTGCGCGCATCCCGCTGCGACGATTGGGCACGCCGGCCGACATGGCGGGCGCCGCGCTGTTCCTGGCCTCGCCGCTGTCGTCCTACATCATCGGGCAAACCCTCGTTGTCGATGGTGGGCTGATTCTGTAGGGCAACACTTTCGTCCTGACTTGGAACTGCGCCGCTCCTGATCTGTTACTTGGGCTGACCCCCGAGGAGGAGCTTCATGGACACGGATCGGATTGTTGGATCGGCCAAGGAATATGCCGGACGCGCGGAAGGCGCGATCGGAGACATGGCAGGCGATGCCAAGACGCAGGCATCGGGCAAGGCGCGCGAAGCTGCAGGCACGGTGCAGAATCTCTACGGCCAGGCCAAGGATGCCGTGCGTGACGCCACGGATACCGCAGCGAACTACGCCAAGGACGCCTACGACAACAGTGGCGAGACCTTCCGCGACGGCACGCAGGCGCTGTCGAAGAAGGTGCAGGACAATCCGCTCGGCGCGCTGCTGGTGGCGGGCGGCATCGGCTTTGCGCTGGCGCTGTTGATGTCGCGCCCGGCGCGGCGTCCTCCGCCGTCGCGCTGGCGCTACTAAGGGTCAGGCGACAAAACGCATTCTGGGTGCCCCGGACGCAGCGCATCACATTGTGGTGCGCTGCTGAGCCGGGACCGTTCTTTGCTGACGTCATCCATGCGGGGCGAGCAACGCCATGAGAATCCTCATGGGCGGGACGCAAAACCGCAGTTCAAAAAAATCACCTGATCACTTCCGCCGCTCGCCCGACATTACCCGGCGGACGCGGCATCGCGGGATTATTCTGTGCCGGATTGCGCGGCCCGGGCGCGGGCGTCAGTTGACGCGGGGGTGGCTGCGGAGAGCCGAAGCCGAAGAAATCACGGATTGAAGGCGTCGCCTGGGCCGGTTGCTGCGGCGCCGGCGGCTTCTTCGGCGCGAGCTTCGGCGGTGCGACGGCTGCGGCCCCTCCCGGTGCTCCGGGAGACGCGACATTGCCGTCAGGCGTCGTCGCGGCCATCGGGGTATCACCCTTGGCCTGCTCGCGGCCGACTTCGCGGCGCGGCCAGGCATAGTCGTCGGCGCGGCCGGCCGGAGCGGCCAGAGGCTCGCCCTTCACCATCGTCTTTGCGGCGAGTGCATCGACGGCGGCGGGCCGCGAGCCCGGGCCGCCCAGCAATTGATCGGTCGAGATCGAGGCCGCGATCAGCGGCACGATCGGTCCCGCCAGCGGCCGCGGCGCGGGCTTGCCCGGCTCGGCGCTGGTATCGGGGGTCGCAGGCTCGCTCGGCAGCGCGATCGGGCCGGAGCGGCCGGCCAGGAGGCGCGTGATCTCGCGCTCGACATAATGCGCCAGCTTGCGCGCGCCGGGCTTGGTGAAATAGACGCCGTCAGAACTGCGGAGCTGGCGGATCTGGCCTTCGAAGTCCGGGCCCTTCTGCAGGAAGCGGCCGGCTTCGTCGACAAAGCCGTCCCAGACGTCGACATAGGTGATGCCGGCCTTGGCCGCGCCCTCGCGATAGAGCGAGTCCAGGAACAGCGTGTCCGCGGTGCCCTTGGGTCCGCGCACCGCGGGCAGGCCGACCCAGAGCACCGGCACGCCCTTGGACTTCAGGATATTGGCGAGCTCCTCGATCTTCTTGCCGTAGAGCTCGATCCAGCGCTCGTCGCGGAATTCGTAGAGGCCGTTGGGATTGCGGGCCGTCTTTTCCGGCACGGCCGCCGGCGTGTCGGCATTGTCGGCGTCGTCCTGCGGCAGGTCGGCATCGGCAGGCTTGTCGTCGGGCTTGGCGGCGCTGTCGGTGCTGGGCTTGGTCTCGCCCGGCTTTGCCGGTGGCTTGCCGCGCGCGCCTTTGTCGTTCTTCTTGTCCTTGTCGGTTGCCGCCTTGTCCGTCTTCTCAGGGGCGGGCTCGCGGATCGCGGCGCGGTCGTTGAGGCCGAGCATGACGACGATCACGTCGGTCTTTTCGGTTTCGAGAATGCCCCTTGCCGCCGCCGCCCAGTCCGAAGGCTCACCCTTCGGCTGATACTTGATCAGGCCTGAAACGGTCTTGTGCTTGCGGATCACGCCCATGTCGGGCTGCTCGGCGTAGGCGTCTTCCAGGCCGTAAGCGAGCCAGTCGGCCATGGCGTCGCCGAGCACCAGCACGTTCTTCTCAGGGACGGTGTCGCGCTTGGCCGGCGCCGGTGCGCGCGAAAAATCCTGGCGCGGCGCCTGCGGCTGTTGCTGCTGGAAGGGGGCAAAGAAGTCGCCGCCGAACCAGCCGCCTCCGCCTCCGCCGCCGCCCCGCTGTGGTGGCGGAGCCGAGCGTTGTGGCGGTCCACCAAAGCCGGGGAAGTTGAAGAACTGCGCCGAAGCGGGTCCCGCGACCGAGACCAGAATCGCAAGCGCCGTCCCCAGCGCGATCAACGGGCCGGTCTCGGTCAGCGCCTTGAACAGGGACTTCTTCGACATGCGATCTCGGGCACGCGCAACGGGGATCGGGAATGGCTCAACATAATAACGGAATCGGGCGCCAAACGGGCAAATTCCGTTGCAGATTCTTGCCCCATACACCGGGGAACAGCCGTCCCCGTCAAGGCTATCAGGCAAAATCCACGTTCAGGGTTACTTTCGGGGCGATTTTACCGCCCGCGCAGCCGATCCAGCACGTCGGACGACGCAAAGCCGTCGGCGGGGACCCCGATCGAGGCCTGGAAATTGCGCAGCGCCTCCCGGGTCTGGCCGCCGAACTGGCCGTCCGGGGTGCCCTTGTAGAAGCCGCGCTGGGCCAGGAGCTGCTGCAGTTCCAGTCGCTCGCTGCGCGACAGCTCGCGCTCCTGGCGCGGCCAGGGCTGCACGAAGGGCTGTCCGCCGCGCAGGCGGTCGGCGAAATGGCCGATCGCGAGCGCATAGGCCTCGGCCGGATTGTACTTCATGATGACGCGGTAATTCTGCAGCATCAGGAAGCCGGGCCCCTGCGCGCCGGCGGGGGCCAGCAGATAGGCTTTCTCGCCCGGATGGGGGAACGGCTGGCCGGTCGCCCGCTTCAGCCCGAGCTTCTCCCATTGCGCGATCGGCATCGCCTTGGCGCGGTCGGCCAGCATGTAGTTGAAGCCCTGGGGCACGACGACCTCAAAGCCCCAGGTCTGGCCGGCCTGCCAGCCGTCCTTCTTCAGGTTGTTGGCGGTCGAGGCGATCAGATCGGTGGGATTGTCGACGACGTCGCGTCGTCCGTCACCGTCGCCGTCGACGGCAAAGCGCTTGAACGCGGTCGGCATGAACTGGGTCGGGCCGAATGCGCCGGCCCAGGAGCCGCGCATCTGCTCCGGCCTGAGATCGCCGCGGTTGAGGATCTCCAGCGCCGACAGAAACTCGTCCTTGAAATAGGCCTGGCGGCGGCCGATGCAGGCGAGCGTCGCGGTCGATTGCAGCACGCTGCGGTCGCCCATCTGCGTCGAGTAATTGGACTCGATGCCCCAGATCGAGGCGATGATGTAGCGGTCGACGCCGGTGACCTTCTCGGTGGCGTCGAACTGCGCCTTGTATTTGGCGAGCACCTCGCGCCCCTTGGCGAGGCGGTTGTCGTTCACGAGGATGTCCAGATAGTCCCAGATCGATTTTGTGAACTCCGGCTGCGAGTCCATCAGGTCCATGATGCGCAGGTCGGGCGAGAGTCCGGCCGTGAAGCGCTGGAAGTTCTCCTGCGTGACACCGCGCCGTGCGGCATCGGGCCACATCCCGGCGACGCAATTGTTGAAATTGCCAGCGGCCTCGCGGATCGCGGCGGCCGTCATCAGCGGATGGCCGGAGGCGCCGTCTTCGCCGCTCCAGGGCAATGCTCCCGTCTGGCCGCCGCCGGGTCCCGGCGAGGCTTGCGACGGCGCGGCGTTGGGACCGGAGAAGATGCCGCCGAACAGGTTGGACAGGCCGTTCTGCGCCTGGGCGTGCGCGCCGACAGGCAGCAGCAGAGCGGCCGCGATCATGATCGCGCCGGTCACGGATACCGCCCGTCTTGCCTGCCCTGTCACCGATTGCATCATGTCCCACCCGTCGGCCGTGAAAATCCGCCATCAGGAGGCCTGGTTACGGTTGCCAATAGCTTAACAAAGGTGAAATTTTGGTGGCGGCCTTTTTCTTAACTCTGCGCGGATGAGGCCCCACATCCGCCTTTGTTGGCGGCTGCAAACAGGCTAGCAAGATGTCATTGCTCCCTTCACGTATCTCCTCAGGTATTCGATCGCTGTCATGAAAATTCGCAAAGCCGTATTCCCCGTCGCCGGCCTCGGCACCCGTGTCCTGCCCGCCACCAAGGCGATGCCGAAGGAAATGCTGACCATCGTCGACAAGCCGCTGATCCAGTACGTCTATGACGAGGCGAGGGAGGCCGGCATCGAGCACTTCATCTTCGTCACCGGCCGCAACAAGAGCGTCATCGAAGATCATTTCGACCGGATGTACGAGCTCGATGCGACGCTCAGCCAGCGCGGCAAGAAGGCCGAGCAGGAGATCCTGGCGCAGAACCAGCCCGAAGCCGGCGCCGTCAGCTTCACCCGCCAGCAGGCGCCGCTCGGCCTCGGCCACGCCGTCTGGTGCGCGCGCGACATCGTCGGCAACGAGCCGTTCGCCGTCGTGCTGCCCGACGAGCTCGTGCTCAACACGCCGGGCTGCCTCAAGCAGATGATCGAGATGGCATCCTCGCTCGGCGAGAAATCCAATCTGGTCGCGGTCGAGGCGGTGCCCGATCATCTCACCCATCAATACGGCATCTGCGGCGTGGGAAAACGCAACGGCAAGATGTTCGAGGTCGACGGCATGGTCGAGAAGCCGGCCAAGGGCACCGCGCCCTCCAATCTCTCGATCACCGGCCGCTACATCCTGCAGCCCGAGATCTTCAAGATCCTGGAGACCCAGGAACGCGGCGCCGGCGGCGAGATCCAGCTGACCGACGCCATGATCGGCCTCGCCAAGTCGCAGAAATTCTACGGCGTCGAGTTCGAGGGCGAGCGCCATGATTGCGGCTCCAAGCCCGGCTTCCTGCGCGCCAACATTGCCTACGGCCTGAAGCGCCCTGAGCTGCGTGATGGCTTGATCGCGGAGATGAAGAAGTATCTGGGGCAGTGACATCGAAGGCGAACGCCTTCGATGTCATCCCGGGATGGTCCGAAGGACCAGACCTCAGATGCGCAATTGCGCATCGGGGGATCTCGAGATTCCGGGTTCGGCTCTTCGAGCCGCCCCGGAATGACACCCCAAACTCACGCCACCAGTGACAGCTTCGGCAGGCTCGCAACCACCGACTGATTGCGCCCACCCGCTTTCGCCGCGTAGAGCGCCTTGTCGGCGGCGGCGACCAGGACCGCCCAGTCCATGCCGGCTGAGGGAACGAGGCTGGCGACGCCGCAGGACACCGTCGAGATCACCTCGTCGTCGGACCAGCCCTGCACCTTGGCGCGGATCGTCTCGGCGACCTTGAAGGCGTCGGGGGCCGATGTGCTTGGCAGCAGCACGGCGAATTCCTCGCCGCCATAGCGCGCGGCGCAGTCGCCGGCCCGGCTCACCGAATCGGAGATGCAGATGGCGATGCCGACCAGCACCTGGTCGCCGGCCTGGTGGCCGAACGTGTCGTTGTAGGCCTTGAAGTGATCGGCATCGATCATGAGCAGTGCGACCGGCGCCTTCTGGCGCATCGCGCGGCGCCACTCTACGTCGATGACGGAATCGAATTTGCGGCGGTTCTTCAGACCGGTGAGCGCGTCGGTCGTCGCCATCTCCTCGAGCTTGCGCTCGGCCTCGGCGCGCCGGCCGATCTCGCGCGCGAGCACGAGCGTCGATCCCAGCACGAACAGGATGAGCGCAACCACCACGGCCCCGATCCGGTAAGCTTCCTTTCGCCACAGCTCGAACACTGCGCTCAGAGGCTTGCCTGCAACGACGAACAGCGGGCTTGTGCCACTGCTGCGAACATACAGCCTCGGGGTCGTGTCGACGGGGCCTTGGCCCGCATAGGCGCCGCCGGCGCGCAAATTGTCCGCCTTCCAGTCCTGCCGTGTGCCGAGGTTCTTGCCGATCACGTCGAGGTCGAACGGCCGCCGCATCATGATGGTGCGGTCGCGCCTGAGCACGGTGATGCTGTCTTCGGGGCCGAGGTTCAGCCGATCGAACAGTTCATGAAAATAGCTGAAGCGGATCGAACCGGCGACGACGCCCATGAAGCCGCCGTCGGTGTCGCTGACGCGCCGGCTCAGCACGATCGAATAGGCGCCGCGGAACAGCATGGGACGGCTGATGAAGAGCCCGGCTCCGGGATTGTCGCGATGGACACTGAAGTAGTCCTCTTCGCTCCGGTTCTCCGGCGCGGGATCGAGCGTCGAGGCATCGATCGTCAGCTTGCCCTCGGCATTGAACACCTGGATCGCGCCGAAATGCTTGGCGGTCATCGCGTGATCGAACAGGATCAGGTGACGGACCGGCTTGGAGACAGTGGCGAGCTCAGGCAGCAGCAAATTGTTCGCGACCGCCTTCAGCGACAGATCGTAAATCTCGATGTTGCGGCTGATGTCGGACTCGATGGTCGTCGCCAGGTTCTCCAGCGTCTGGCGGGCGAGCGCCTCCTCGCCGCGGCGCATGTCGAGCATCACGTTGACGCAAATGGCGGAAAAGCCGATCACCGTCACCACGGACGAGATGATCAGCAGCTTCGCCGAAATCCGCCACGGCCGGCGGGCCGTGACGTCGCGCCATCCAGACAGCATCGTTTGCTCCCGGCATAAGTGGATGCGCCCGAAAGCTTGAGCAGTGTTTAAGGCAGGACGGCGCTGCCGCAGTGAGTTAAGAATCGGTATACGGAGCTCACGGTTTTGGGCAGCCCCGGCGCGAGCAGACCCGGTTTCGGACGAGAGGATTGATGTGAACGACTACGACGCGTTGCGCGACTATCTGCTGCGGCAGAAGCAGGCCGAATTCGTCCTGACCTTCGAGCAGATCGAGGAGATCATCGGCGCGGCCCTGCCGCGCGCGGCCAATCGTGCCTCGTGGTGGGACAGCCTGCGCAGCCCCGACATCCAGATGCCGCAACGCGAGGCCTGCCTCGCCGCGGGGTTCAAGGCCGTGCGGATGCCCGACGGCCAGAGCGTGCGGTTCACGAAGATGAAGAAGGACCGGCGGCGGTAGCGCAGCGGCACCCTGCCGCCCTCCAGGGGAGGGTAAGAGGCTAGCTCGCCGCTTCCAGCCGCACTTCGGTCAGCAGACGCATCGCTGCATCTGCATCCATCGGCTCGCCGAAGGCGAAGCCTTGCGCGTATTCGCAGCCCATCTGGTAGAGCTCGACCGCATCGGAATCGGTCTCGGCGCCTTCGGCCACCACGTCCATGCCGAGGTCGTGGGCGAGCGCGATGATCGACTTCAGGATCACCGGTCGGGTGCCGCGGTTGGTGGTGCGCACGAAGGACTGGTCGATCTTGATGGTGTCGAACGGGAAGCGCTGCAGATAGGCCAGCGATGAATGGCCGGTGCCGAAATCGTCGAGCGAGAGCCCGGTGCCGAGCTCGCGGATCCGCGTCAGCATCTGCGCGGCGTGCTCCGGATTCTCCATCACCAGGGATTCCGTCAGTTCGAGCTTGAGCGTGCCGCGCGCCACCGAGGAACGTGACAGCACGGTACGGATGTCGTGGATCAAATCGTGGCGCAGCAGCTGCCGCGACGAGACGTTGACCGAGGCGAAGATCGGTTCGCGCGAGCGCATCGCGCGCTGCCACACCGAGAGCTGCTTTGCGGTCTGGTCGAGCACGAACATGCCGAGATCGACGATCAGGCCGGTCTCTTCGGCGATGGAGATGAATTCCGACGGTGCCATGCGGCCGAGCTTCGGGTGATCCCAGCGCACCAGCGCTTCGAAGCCGGCGACGGAGCGATCCTCCAGCCGCACGATCGGCTGGTACAGGATGGTGAGCTCCTGGCGCTCGATGGCGCGGCGCAGCTCGCTCTCCAGCGTCAGGCGGTCGGTCTTCCGCGCCCGCATCGCGGGCTTGTAGACGTCGATGCGGTCGCCGCCGATGCGCTTGGAGTGATACATCGCAAGCTCGGCGTCCTTGATGATCTCGTCCGTGAGCTGGGTTTGCGGATCAGACAGTGCGAGACCGATCGAGGCTGTGAGGAAGATCTCGCGGTCGTTGAAGGCGATCGGCGCGCGGATGGTCTTGCGGATGGTCTCGGCGAAGGCGGTGATGCGGGCCGGGTCCTGTTCGGACAGCAGGATCAGGCCGAACTGGTCGCCGGCCAGCCGCGCCAGCGTGTCCTGCGGCTTCAGGATGCGGGTGAGGCGGCGGGCCAGCGTCAGCAGGATGGAATCGCCGACCGCAATCCCGACGGAATCGTTGACCTGCTTGAAACGGTCGAGGTCGATCACCATCAGCGTCGGCCGCAGCGTCGGCATCGACTTGGCGAAATGCGCGACCGCGCCCAGCCGGTCCATGAACAGCTTGCGGTTGGGAAGGCCGGTGAGATTGTCGTGCACGGAATCGTGCAGCAGGCGCTCCTCGGCATTGCGCAGCTCGGTGACGTCGGTGAGCGTGCCGACCACGCGCGAGACTTCGCCGTCGGAGCCGACCACGGGCCGCGCCTTCAGCGCGAACCACATGAAGTGCCCGTCGGGCGTGCGCAGGCGGAAATCCTGCACGAGGCGGCCGCGGCGCTGATCGAGCACGCTGTCGAGCGCGGCGCGGAAGCGGTCCTGGTCGAGCGGATGCAGCACTTCGAGCCACGAGGCCGCGGGTCCTTCGAGCGTGCCGCGCTTGAGGCCGAGCAGGGCTTCCGTCTCGGGGCTGGTGAAGACCTTGTCGGCGGAGACGTCCCAGTCCCAGATCAGGTCGCCGGAACCGGCCAGCGCCAGGGCACGCCGTTCGATGTCGGAGACGACGCCGGTGGTGGCACCGCCGCCGGCAAAGGCGTGCTGCATCACCGTGAAGCCGATCAGCATCACGATCAGCACGAGGCCGCCGAGCAGGGCGGGGCCGACGATGTCATTGGTGACGGAACCCGCAACCGTCATGCCGGCCGCGACCACCCACACCACGAGGAGGAACCAGGTCGGGATCAACAGCACCGCGCGGTCGAAGCCGTGGGTGGAGAGATAGACGATCAGCGCAAAGCCGGCGAAGGCGATCAGCACCAGCGAGATGCGCGCGATGCCGGAGGCCACCGCGGGATCGAAGAGTGCGAGCGCCACCAGCGAACCCAGGAAGGCGAGCCAGCCCACCGTGATGTGCGAATAGCGCACGTGCCATCGGCTGAGGTTGAGATAGGCGAACAGGAACACCAGCAGCGTTGCCGCCAGGATCGCCTCACCCGCCGCGCGCCAGATGCGCTCGGCGTTGTTCGACATGTCGAGCACCTTGCCCCAGAAGCCGAAATCGACGCCGATATAGACCAGCACCGCCCAGGCCAGCGCCGCGGCGGCCGGGAACATGATGCTGCCCTTGACCACGAACAGAATGGTGAGGACGAGAGCCAGCAAGCCGGAGATGCCGATCACGATGCCCTGGTACAGCGTGAACGAGTTGACCTTGTCCTTGTAGGCTTCCGGCTCCCACAGATAGAGCTGCGGCAGCTTGTCGGTGCGCAGCTCCGCGACGAAGGTGATGACGGCGCCGGGGTCGAGCGTGACGCGGAACACGTCGGCGGTCGGGCTTTCCTGCCGCTCCGGCCGGTCGCCGGTCGAGGGCGTGATGGTGGCGATGCGCGACAGGCCGAGGTCGGGCCACAACAGCCCCGAGGAGACGATGCGGTAATGCGGGGCGACGATCAGGCGGTCGAGCTGGTCGTCGGTGTTGTTGGCGAGCGCAAACACCACCCAGTTCTGGCCGCCTTCGCGGGCGCGCACCTCGATCCTGCGAACGATGCCGTCGGTGCCGGGCGCGGTGGAGACCTGGATGCGGTCGGCATCGCTGCGCTGATGCTCGAGCACGCCGGTGAGGTCGATCGCGGGCGCGTCACTGCGGACGCTGACGGCGTCGAGCGCGCGCGCGGGATACGCGGCGACGAGAATCATGAGGCCCAGCGCGATGGGCGCGAGGCACCTGATCAGACGCAAGGTCAGTTCTCCGCGTTCGACGCAAACTCTTCGGTGAAGACGATTTCAGACCGAACGGAAGTGGTTCGGTGCGTCGCGATAGATGCCACGAAAGCGAGGAAAATCAAAGGGTTTCCGGCTCGCCCTGTGGGTCAGCGGCCTAGACCTCCAACACAATTTTGCCAATATGTGCGCTCGTCTCCATGCGCCGGTGCGCGTCCGCCGCCTTTTCCAGCGGGAAAGTGCTGTCCATCAGCGGTTTGACGCGGCCTTCACGCAAAAGCGGCATCACTTTCGCCTCGATTGCGGCCACCATCGCCGCCTTGTCCGCATTAGTACGGGGGCGCAGGGTCGAGCCGGTATGGGTCAGGCGCTTCACCATCACCTTGGCGATGTTGACGGTGACCTTGGGGCCGTTGAGGGTCGCGATCTGCACGATCCGGCCATCGACCGCGGCGGCATCATAATTGCGGTCGACATACTCGCCGGCGACCATGTCGAGGATCAGGTTGACGCCTTCCTTGTTCGTCGCTTCCTTGACCACGGCGACGAAGTCTTCGGTCTTGTAGTTGATGGCGCGATCGGCCCCGAGCTTGAGGCAGGCATCACACTTGTCCTGCGATCCGACGGTGACGAACACCTTCGCGCCGAATGCCTTTGCGAGCTGGATCGCCATGGTGCCGATGCCCGAGGAGCCGCCATGGATCAGCAGCGTCTCGCCGGCCTTGAGGCCGCCGCGCTCGAACACATTGTGCCAGACCGTCATCAGGGTCTCCGGCAGCGCGCCGGCTTCCTTGATCGAGAGGGCAGGCGGCACGCTCATCGCCTGGGCATCCTGGGCGATGCAGTACTGCGCATAGCCGCCGCCGGCGACCAGCGACATCACCTTGTCACCGATCTTGTGCCGCTTGGCGTTGCTGCCGACCGCGACCACCTCGCCGGCGATTTCGAGGCCGGGCAGGTCGCTGGCGCCGGGTGGCGGCGGATAGGCGCCGGAGCGCTGTGCGACGTCGGGCCGGTTGACGCCGGCAGCCATCACCTTGACCAGGATCTCGTCGGGGCCAGGCTGCGGAATGCTGCGCTGTTCCGGGATCAGCACCTCCGGTCCGCCGGGCTTGGAGATGGCGACCACGGTCATTTGCGCGGGCAGCTTGTCCATGATGTGTCCTTGAGCAAAGGTGCGGGATGAACGAGGCCCCTGCTTAGCCAGCGCGGTCCGGACTGGCAACTGCCTCAGCCGTGTGGTCCGGTCCGCGGACGAGAGGAGGAACGAGGATGGCGACCGAAGACGACGACCGCCCGCGCAAGAAGATCAGCCACGAAGTCGGACAGGATCTCTCACTCTTGTCCGTCGAGGAACTGACCGAGCGCGTCACGTTGCTCAATTCCGAGATCGCAAGGCTGGAAGAAGCAGCCACGAAGAAGCGCGCCTCGCGCGATGCGGCGAACAGTTTTTTCAAGTCGTAGGGGCGCCGCATACCGGCTGTCGTCCCGGACAAGCGCGCCATAGGCGCGCGCAGATCCGGGACCCATACCCAAAGGATGAAGTTTGTCGCGAGGTCGGCCACTCCGAGTCCCTGTCACCACGTCCGCCTGTGGCTATGGGTCCGGATCTGCGCTGACGCTTGTCCGGGACGACAGCTGAATGTGTCGTCGTTGCACCGGGGGACTGCCGATTATGTTCCACCCCCACTCGGCCACTGGCCGATATGGCTAACGAACCTTCAAAAAAACCGTTCGTTTACGGTCGATTAAGCTTTCGAGTTTATGACTGGAACTGTCCTCGTTTGGACACCGAGTGGCTCCTGTCCACTCTGTTTGACGCCTCCCTGTTATCAACTTTCAAAGCCGCCGGTCTCCGGCGGCTCTTTTTTTGCGTCCGCTCCCCGCTTTTGTGCGTCTCATCCCGAGTTGCATTCCGAGGAATGACCCGCGGAAACCATATCCGCGCTTGTCACTGGACTCCGCGTCCCGCCCGCGCAATGATTTGTTCATCATAAGCCGGCGCCAAAGCCGGACAGTCAAACAGTTGCGTAAGAGGCGTTAACCATGGAACGTTTGCAGGCCGACGGCGCTCTCGTTCAACTCAGCGAGCGGTTCACCAATTCTGCGGCGTTCGGCGTCCTGTTCCGCGAGGGCATGGACCTCGTCGAAGAGACCGCGGCCTATCTCGACGGCGCCGGCCGCACCGAGGCCAAGGCCCTCGACCGTGCCGTCAGCCTCACCTACGCGACCGAGAGCATGCGCCTCACCACCCGCCTGATGCAGCTCGCCTCGTGGCTGCTGTTGCACCGTGCGGTGAAGGAAGGCGAGATGACGCTGGTCCAGGCCAATCGCGAGAAGACCAAGGTCAAGCTCAGCGCCGCCGATCCCGGCCCCGCCGACACCATCGAGAAGCTGCCTTCGCAGCTCCAGGACCTGATCCATCGCTCGATGAGCCTGCAGACCCGCGTCCGCCGTCTCGACACCACCATCCACACCCCGCCGGCCGAGCACATCGCGATCGGCAATCCGCTGGTGCCTCACCTCAACGCGCTGAAAGCCGCGTTCGAGCGGTAAGGTTCAAGCAACTCCGACACCGTCACCCTGAGGTGGCCGCTTCTTCAGCGGCCCTCGAAGGGCGACGGCCCGGCTGCATCTCGGCCGTTCATCCCTCGAGGCTCCCGGCGCGATGCTTTGCATCGCGCCACTCGCACCTCAGGATGACGGGTCCGGTAGCAACGCGACGGCAGTCTCCAAAAACAAAAACGCCCCCGGTCTGCCGGGGGCGTTTTTCGTCTCCAACCCTTGCGGGCCGGATCAATCCTTTTTGAGGAAGCCCGAAAACTTCTTCTGGAAGCGCGAGACGCGGCCGCCGCGGTCCATCAGCTGCTGGGAGCCGCCGGTCCAGGCCGGGTGCGACTTCGGGTCGATGTCGAGGTTGAGAGTGTCGCCTTCCTTGCCCCAGGTCGAGCGGGTCAGGTACTCGGTACCGTCGGTCATCACGACCTTAATCGTATGATAATCCGGATGAATTTCGGCTTTCATGACAAATTCCTCGGCGCCCGGCGCCTTGTTGGGTGGCTAGCGAATGACGGATTTGGGCGGCTCTATACCTCACGAAACCCCGCAAAACAAGCCATCCCGGTCGCGAACCGGGGGGTTGCCCCTAAGGGACATCCCGGATTTGCCACTACCCTTGCACCGGCCTATTGGGAGCAAACGAATACAATGGGTCGGATCTCATGAGCGCAGTGGAACGGCTTGATGACCAATATGTCGATCAGCCCGGAATGAACGCCGCGGACACTCCCTCGATCGAGGCCGAGCTGATCGAAGAGCCGGCCAAGGGTCGCGCCAAGCTCCGCCCGCTGCTTGCGCTGGCGCCCTATGTCAGCCGCTATCGCGGCCGGGCGGCGCTCGCCTTCGTCGCGCTCACGGTCGCGGCCCTGACCACGCTGCTGGTGCCCGTCGCGGTGCGCCGGATGATCGATTTCGGTCTGACGCCCGAGGGCATCGAGCTGATCAACAGCTATTTCTCGGTGATGCTCGCGGTGGTCGGCGTGCTCGCGCTCGCCAGCGCCGCGCGCTACTACCTCGTGATGACGATCGGCGAGCGCATCGTTGCCGACCTCAGGCGCGACGTCTTCGCGCATCTGCTCTCGCTGTCGCCGGCCTTCTTCGATTCCGCGCGCAGCGGCGAATTGATCTCGCGGCTCACCGCCGACACCACCCAGCTCAAATCGGCCGTCGGCGCCTCCGTGTCGATCGCGCTGCGCAATCTGATGATGTTCCTGGGTGCCGCGGCGATGATGGTGATCACGAGCCCCAAACTGTCCGGCTTCGTGCTGCTCGCCATTCCCTTGATCGTGCTGCCGCTGGTCGCCTTCGGGCGCTGGGTGCGGCGCCTGTCGCGCAATGCGCAGGACACGCTGGCCGAGGCGTCGGCCTATGCGGGCGAGCTGGTCGGCGCGATCCGCACCGTGCAGGCCTATACCAGCGAGCAATTTGCCGAGAAGCGTTTCGGCGGCGAGGTCGAGCAGGCCTATGAGGCGGCGCGCACCTCGACCCAGGCGCGATCCGTTCTCACCGCTATCATCATCTTCATCGTGTTCGCAAGCGTGGTCGCGATCCTCTGGATCGGCTCGCATGACGTGCTGTCAGGCGCGATCTCGCCGGGCCGGCTCGGCCAGTTCGTGCTCTATGCGGTGTTCGCCGCGGCCGGCCTCGGCCAGCTCAGCGAAGTCTGGGGCGAGGTCTCGGCCGCATCCGGCGCGGCCGAGCGGCTGTTCGAGATCCTGCATGTGAAGCCCGACATCGAGGCGCCTGCGTCTGCGCGCGCTCTGCCGGTACCGGCACGCGGCGAGGTCGGCTTCGATCAGGTCAGCTTCGCCTATCCGGCGCGGCGCGACGTCAAGGTGCTCGATGCCGTGTCGTTCACGGTGCGCCCCGGCGAGAAGGTCGCGATCGTCGGTCCGTCCGGCGCCGGCAAGAGCACGATCTTTCATCTGCTGCTGCGCTTCTACGACCCGCGCAGCGGCGCGATCTCGCTCGACGGCGTGCCGGTCAAATCCGCCGATCCCCGTGACTTCCGCTCGCGCATCGCGCTGGTGCCGCAGGAATCCGTGGTGTTCGCCGCAAGCGCCCGCGAGAACATCCGCTTCGGCCGGCCCGACGCGACCGATGCCGAGGTCGAACGCGCCGCCGAGCTCGCCCATGCCGCCGAATTCATTCGCCGCCTGCCCGAAGGTTTCGAGACTCCGCTCGGCGAGCGCGGCGTGACGCTGTCCGGCGGACAGCGCCAGCGTATCGCGATCGCCCGCGCCATCCTGCGCGATGCGCCGCTGCTGCTGCTCGATGAAGCCACCTCCGCGCTCGATGCCGAAAGCGAGACCTTGGTGCAGACCGCGCTGGAGGAGCTGATGCGCCACCGCACCACGCTCGTCATCGCCCATCGCCTCGCGACCGTGCTGTCATGCGACCGCATCCTGGTGATGGACCAGGGCAAGATCGTCGAGCAGGGCACGCATGCCGAGCTCGTCGCCGCGAACGGGCTTTATGCCCGGCTGGCGAGGCTGCAGTTCGAAGGCGCGTGAGGCGCCGTCTTCACCGGCATTTCGGCGAGAGCGCCGGTACATTCGGCCATGGCCAGTTCTTCCAGCTGCCGTCCTCGCCGACGCAGGCCGATGGGGCAGGGCCGCTCGTTTGCGCAGGCGCGGGCGTCGTCTCGCGCAGCGCGAAGCGCTTGTCGACATAGCTTGTCGACACATAGCCGGCGACGATGACGCCGAGAAAGACCGAGGCCCCCTGGGCCAGATCGCGCAGCTTCATCGATCGTCTCCGTCCGTTGCCATCGTTGAGACAACGACTAGCAGACGCCCCTGGATCCAACCGTGACAGGCCTCACGCCCGCCACACCATCTTCAGCACCGGCCGGCCCGAGGTCGGGTTCACATCGTCGCCGGCATGGGCAAAGCCGTTGCGCTCGTAGAAGCGGATGGCGCGGGCATTGTCCTTGTTGACGAGCAGCGTGACGCCCGAGGGCGACAGCCGCTTGGCTTCATCGACCAGCAGCCGCGCCGCGTCCGATCCCCAGTGCGCGGGATCGACCACGAGCTGGTCGAGATAGCCCTCGCCGTCGATCGTGACGAAGCCGGTCAGCGCGCCGTCCTGCTCCGCCACGACGATCGAAGCCTTCGGCACCAGATCCTTGCGCCAGCGCTCGCGCCACCAGTCGAGCCGCGCGGCGAAGTCGATCTGCGGATAGGCCTGCTGCCAGGTGCGATGCCAGAGGTCTATCGCGGCGGCTTCGTCCTCGACGCGATAGGGGCGGAGGTGGATCGCGCTCACTACCGCTCCGTCAGCTTGAGCTCGATGCGGCGATTGCGCTTGTAGGCTTCCTCGGTGTTGCCGGGATCGAGCGGCTGGAATTCGCCGAAGCCGGCGGCGACGAGGCGCTGGGCGGGCACGCCGAGCGAGATCAGGTATTGCACCACCGAGATCGAGCGTGCCGCGGACAGGTCCCAGTTCGACTTGAAGTTCGGGCCGTTGACCGGGCGCACGTCCGTGTGGCCGTCGACACGCAACACCCAGGGGATCTCGCTCGGAATCTTCTTGTCGAGCTCGATCAGCGCGGTCGCCAAGGTGTCGAGCTCGGCGCGGCCCTCGGGCAGCAGCGTCGCCTGGCCGGTGTCGAAGAACACTTCGGACTGGAACACGAAGCGGTCGCCGACGATGCGGATGTCGGGCCGGTTGCCGAGGATGGCGCGCAGGCGGCCGAAGAACTCCGAGCGGTAGCGCGACAATTCCTGCACGCGCTGCGCCAGCGCCACGTTCAGGCGGGAGCCGAGATCGGCGATCCGGTTCTGCGATTCCTTGTCGCGCTTCTCGGAGGCATCGAGCGCCTCTTCCAGCGCGGCCAATTGCCGGCGCAAAGCGCTGATCTGCTGGTTCAGCACCTCGATCTGGGCCAGCGCCCGCGCCGAGACCGCCTTCTCCGAATCCAGCGCCTTGCCGAGCTCGGAGGTCTTGCCCTGCGCGTCGTTGCCGGCGGCAGCCAGGCCGTCATAGAGGCCCTTGATACGGTCGCGCTCGCTCTCGGCCGAGGCGAGGCCGGCCTTCAGTTGCGAGACCTGATCGTCGAGCGTGAGCTTGCCGAGCTTCTCCAGCGACAGCAGCTCGTTGAGCTGGGCGATCTTGGCGTTGAGCTGCTCCAGCGCCTTGTCCTTGCCGGTGACCTCCTGCGACAGGAAGAACTGCACCACCAGGAACACCGACAGCAGGAACACGATCGACAGCACCAGCGTCGACAGCGCGTCGACGAAGCCGGGCCAGTAGTTGAAGGACGTATCGCCGCGGCGGCCGCGCGCCAATGCCATGTCGCTAACTCTTCTCGGGCTGGCGGGCGATGCGCTCCAGCAGGCGCCGGATCTCGCGGTTCTGCTCGCCCTGCCCGTCGGCCCATTCGCGGATCATCTGCTGCTCGGTGCGCATGTGCGAGACCAGCGCCTGGATGGCTTCGGCAAGGCTCGCCATCGCCGCCGTGGTGCCGCGGCTGGCGCTGCCTTCCTCGAGCACGGAGCGGAGCCGTTCGACCGCCGCCTGGAGCTCGCCGCTGGCGACCCCGCCGCCCGCCGCCACAGCCACCTCGCCGCTGCCATATTCGCGCACGGTGGTGGCGAGCCAGTCTTCGAGGTCGGTGTAGAAGCGGTTCTGCGCCTGGCTCGATTGCAGGTCGAGGAAGCCGAGGATCAGCGAGCCCGCGAGGCCGAACAGGGAGCTCGAGAACGAGATGCCCATGCCGCCGAGCGGGGCGGCGAGACCCTCTTTCAGCGTGTCGAACAGCGCCCCGGAATCGCCGCCGACCTTGAGCCCGTCGATCACCTTGCCGACCGAGCCGACCGTCTCGATCAGGCCCCAGAAGGTGCCGAGCAGGCCGAGGAAGACCAAAAGGCCCGTCATGTAGCGCGAGATGTCGCGGGCTTCATCGAGGCGTGTCGCGATCGAATCGAGCAGATGCCGCATCGTGGTCTGGGTGATGGTCATCCGTCCCGAGCGCTCGCCGCCGAGGATCGCCGCCATCGGCGCCAGCAGCTTGGGGTGGCGGGCCGGGGCGAGGCCGGGATCGGCGATGCGGAAATTGTTGACCCAGGAGACCTCCGGGTAGAGCCGGATCACCTGCCGGAAGGCCAGGATGATGCCGATGAACAGCACGCCGCCGATCAGGGCATTGAGGCCGGGATTGGCGAAGAAGGCCTGGATGATCTGCTTGTAGAGCACCACGCCCACCAGCGTGCACAGCACCAGGAAAACCAGCATCCGCACCAGGAAGACGCTGGGCGAGGACAGTTTGGTGTACTCGATATCCATGGTGGAGCGGGGCGAGTTGCCTGACGGCATGGCCAGTATCATCCATTCCAAAAGCTTGCTTGCAGTGCGCACTATGGCACAGCGCCGGCCCAAAAAAAGCGCCGGATACGCCGATTTCGGGGTGGGCTCCGGGAACCCGGACCGGAAGCGGCGCTTTGATAGACAGGTATCCGCAGAAAGTTCGCCATTCGGGGTGCGCATGAGCGTCGTTTCCGCGATCATCGGGACTGCCGAACGCGTGCCGCTGCCGGACGTCGTGATCCGCGCCGCGATCCAGCGCCTGTGCTCCCGCACTGCAACGCGCCTCGCCCCCCACGACGCTGCGGCCGATGCCGCCTTCGCCGGCCGGATGATGCTGCGGCCGATCGCCGAGGACGCCGAACCCGGGCGTGATGAGGTACCCGCCGCGTTCTTCGCGGACCTGCTCGGCCCCAGCCGCAAATATTCCTGCTGCTTCTACAAGACCGATGCGACCACCCTGCAGGAGGCGGAGGAGGAGGCGCTGCGCCAGACCGTCGAGCATGCCGGCCTCGCCGACGGCCAGGCCATCCTCGAGCTCGGCTGCGGCTGGGGCTCGCTGGCGCTGTGGATGGCGCGGCAGTTTCCGCACGCAGAGGTGACGGCGGTGTCGACCTCGCAGGCGCAGCGCGCCCATGTCGAGGAGCAGGCCGAGCGACGCGGCTTGCTGAACCTGCGCGTGGTCACGGCGGACATGAATGTGTTCGCGCCGGACGGCCAGTTCGACCGCATCGTCTCGGTCGAGACGTTCGAGCACATCGTGAACTGGCGCAAGCTGATGACGCGGCTGCGGTCGTGGCTCGCGCCCGAGGGGCGCTGCTTCATGCACGTCGCCACGCATCGCACCGGATCCCACCTGTTCGACCGGTCCGATCGCGAGGACTGGATCGCGCAGCACGTCTTCACGGGCGGGATGATGCCGAGCCATCACCTCGTCAGGCAATTCGACGACATCTTCGAGGTCGAGAAGGAATGGTGCTGGAGCGGCACCCACTATCAACGCACCGCCAATGACTGGCTCGCCAATTTCGACGCGCAGCGGGACGCGATCGAGGCCTCCTTGCGCAAGGTCCACGGCGAACAGGCTGCCATGTGGATGCGGCGCTGGCGCTGGTACCTGCTCGCGACATCGGGCCTGTTCGGCTATGCCGATGGAACCGAATGGGGCGTCAGCCAGTATCGGATGAAGCCCGCTGATTCCCGAGTCTAGGCGGCCTTGC
This sequence comes from Bradyrhizobium sp. UNPF46, assembly GCF_006658625.1. Taxonomy (NCBI): domain Bacteria; kingdom Pseudomonadati; phylum Pseudomonadota; class Alphaproteobacteria; order Hyphomicrobiales; family Nitrobacteraceae; genus Bradyrhizobium; species Bradyrhizobium sp. UNPF46. The sequence goes on along the minus strand of NZ_LFJB01000010.1, from coordinate 77,844 downwards.
GGGCTCGCGTTTTCGCTGACCTGCGGGGTTTGCCTGGCTTTTTGGGCAAGGGACGCGCAGTCAAACCCAAGCCAAGCGCACGCAACACCCCCAGCATTGTCGAGAACTCCGGATTTCCGGCTTCGCCGAGCGCCTTGTACAGCCCTTCGCGGCTCAGCCCCGTAGACCTCGCTATCTCGCTCATGCCGCGGGCACGCGCCACCGTATTCACAGCGTCCCGAATGAATGCCGTGTCGCCAGTCTCCAGCGCGGCCGTAATGAACTCGGCTTGTGCTTCCGCCGTGTCCAAATATTCCGCTGCATCAAATGGTGTGGTTTTGAGTGCCATTGCACTACTCCAGTTCGGCAAGCATCGCTCGTGCCCGCTTGATGTCTGCGTGCTGCTTTCGCTTATCTCCGCCGCAAAGCAGGATGATGATTTCTGTGCCGCGTTGCGCCGCATAGAGACGGTATCACGGGCCATAGTCGATTCTGAACTCAGACAGGCCCGCGCCTAATGACTTCACATCGCCGAGCGTACCGCGTTCGATCAATGCGAGTCGGCTCGCAATGCGCGCAACGGCACGACGGTCGCGCAATCCAGCAAGCCAGCCGCGAAATGCTTCTGTCTGGAGGACATTGATCACGATTGTTGTTGTAATCCATGGTTCACAGGCGGGCAAGTTCCGAATGAGCAAACTGATTGGCCTGGATGCGGCGCTGGCGCTGGTCCCTGCTCGCGACCTCGGGCCTGTTCGGCTATGCCGATGGAACCGAATGGGGCGTCAGCCAGTATCGGATGAAGGCTGCCGGGTAATTGCGATCTTCTGTCGCAGCACGCCGTGATGGAACCCGACTCACGATCTGGTGAGCCCAGAAAAACCTCCTGAAATCAGTGGCATCGCCTGTGTGACATTGAGCCGCCCGCCACACGCGTTGCGTCGCAGCAAGTCCATTCTATTTTGACGTCATCAGCCGCGCGGTCTTCGTCCAGAACGGGCGCCGCTTCGTGCGTGATTCGGTATCAACAACATCGGGGCCTTCCACGTCATGTCAGGACTTCGCGCGCGATCGGCATGCGTTGCAATGATGCTCGCGGCCCTAGCGCCGCTGCTCGGCGCTTGCGACGAATCCAGCTCCGCCGTGTCCGCCGCCCCGCCGGCCTATCCTGACGTCAGCGTCGTCATCGTGAAGCCGCAAGCCCGCGCCGTGGTGCGCGAGCTGCCCGGCCGCATCGCGCCGACGCGCGTCTCGGATGTCCGGCCGCGTGTCTCCGGCATCGTGGTCGAGCGCCTGTTCCGCCAGGGCAGCGAGGTGAAGGCCGGCGATCCGCTCTACCGTATCGATCCGCGCCCGTTCGAGGTCGAGGTGATGGCCAACGAGGCCGCGCTCGCCAAGGCGGAGGCTGCCTTGATGCAGGCGAAGCAGCAGGCCCACCGTATCGCCACGCTGACCAGCCAGCGCGCCGCGCCCGAGGCCGAGAACGAGAAGGCAGTGGCAGCCGAGCGCCAGGCCCATGCCGAGGTCGAGGGCCGCAAGGCCGAGCTCGCGCGGGCCAAGCTCAACCTCGACTACGCCACCGTGCGCGCGCCGATCGACGGCGTGGTCGGCGCGGCCCTGGTCAGCGAGGGCGCGCTCGCGGTGCAGAACGAGACCAATCTGGCGACCATCCAGCAGCTCGACCCGATCTATGCCGACTTCACCCAGTCGGTGAACGAGCTCAACCAGCTGCGCCGCGCCTTCGAGACCGGCGACCTCGAGCGCATCGCCTCCGATGCCGCCAAGGTGCATCTGGTGCTCGACGACAACACGCTCTATTCGCTCGACGGCAAATTGTTGTTCTCCGACGCCAAGGTCGACGCCCATACCGGGCAGGTGACGTTGCGCGGCGAGTTCCCCAACCCCAAGCGCGAGCTGTTGCCGGGCATGTATGTCCGCGTCCGCATCGACCAGGGTCTCGACAGCGATGCGATCGCGGTGCCGCAGCAGGCGATCCAGCGCAATGGCGGCGGCGGCAGCGAAGTGTTCGTCGTCAAGGACGACAACCACATCGCGGTGCAGCCGGTGCGCACCGGTTCGGTGCAGGACGGACTCTGGTTCGTCACCGAAGGCCTGAAGGCCGGCGACAAGGTCGTGGTCGAAGGCTTCCAGAAGTTCGCCGCCGGCGACAAGGTCAAGCCGCAATCCTGGTCGGAAGCGGACGCGACCGCGGACAACCGGCACGCTCAGAAGCTCACGCGGTAACGCGCCATGGCGAGCTTCTTCATCGACAGGCCGATCTTTGCCTGGGTGGTCGCGCTGTTCATCTGCTTGATCGGTGCAATCGCCGTGCCGTTGCTGCCGATCGCGCAATATCCGATCATCGCGCCGCCTTCGATCTCGATCTCGACCAGCTATCCCGGCGCTTCGCCGGAAAACCTCTACAACAGCGTCACGCGCCTGATCGAGGAGGAGCTCAACGGCGCCTCCGGCATCCTCAATTTCGAATCGACCAGCGACTCGCTCGGCCAAGTCGAGATCATTGCCAATTTCCAGCCGGGCACGAACACCAACGACGCCTCGGTGGAGGTGCAGAACCGCATCAAGCGCGTCGAGGCGCGCCTGCCGCGCGCGGTGATGCAACAGGGCATCCTGATCGAGGAAGCCTCGAGCGCGGTGCTTCAGATCATCACGTTGAGCTCGACGGACGGCAGCCTGGACGAGGTCGGCCTCGGCGACTTCATGATCCGAAACGTGCTCGGCGAGGTCCGCCGCATCCCGGGCGTCGGCCGTGCCACGCTCTATTCGACCGAGCGGTCGCTTCGCGTCTGGGTCGATCCGGCCAAGCTGGTCGGTTATGGGCTCACCGCCGACGACGTCAACAAGGCCATTGCCGCGCAGAACGCCCAGGTCGCCTCGGGCAGCATCGGCGCCGAGCCCTCGACGTCGAGCCAGCGCACCTCAGCGCTCGTGCTGGTCAAGGGCCAGCTCTCCTCGCCGGACGAGTTCGGTGCCATCATCCTGCGCGCCAACGCCGACGGCTCGACCGTGCGCCTGCGCGACGTTGCGCGCGTCGAGGTCGGCGGTCTCAGCTACCAGTTCAACACCCGCCTCGACGGCAAGCCGACCGCGGGTCTCTCCGTGCTGATGTCGCCGACCGGCAACGCGCTGGCGACCGCGAGCGCGGTCGAGGAGAAGATGAAGGAGCTGTCGCGCTTCTTCCCGGCCAACATCACTTACGAAATTCCCTACAACATCACGCCCGTGGTCGAGGCCTCGATCAAGAAGGTGCTGACGACGCTGGTCGAAGCCGTGGTGCTGGTGTTCGTGGTGATGTTCCTGTTCCTGCAGAACATCCGCTATACCATCATCCCGACCATCGTGGTGCCCGTGGCGCTTCTCGGCGCCTGCACCACGCTGCTGCTCGCCGGCTATTCCATCAACATGCTCTCGATGTTCGGCATGGTGCTCGCGGTCGGCATCCTCGTCGACGACGCCATCGTCGTGGTCGAGAACGTCGAGCGCATCATGGCCGAGGAAGGCCTGTCGCCGAAGGAAGCGACCCGCAAGGCGATGTCGCAGATCACGGGTGCCATCATCGGCATCACGCTGGTGCTGATGGCGGTGTTCGTGCCGATGGCGTTCTTCCCCGGCTCGGTCGGCATCATTTACCGCCAGTTCTCGGTCACCATGGTCGCGGCGATCGGCTTCTCCGCCTTCCTCGCGCTGTCGCTGACGCCGGCGCTGTGCGCGACGCTGCTCAAGCCGATTGCCAAGGGGCACGGCCACTCGACCAATTTCGTCTTCAGCCGTTTCAATCATCTGCTCGAGGGCGCTCGCTTCCGCTACGCGCGCACCGTCGGCTTCTCGCTGAAGCGCACCGGCCGCCTGATGCTGGTCTATGTCGCGCTGCTGGTCGGCCTGTCCTGGGCCTTCGTCAATCTGCCCGGCGGCTTCCTGCCCGTCGACGACCAGGGCTTCATCACCACCGACGTGCAGACGCCGTCGGATTCGTCCTACGGCCGCACCGAGGCGGTGATCGAGAAGGTCGAGAAGTATTTGGCGCAGCGGCCGGGCGTCGACAACGTCACCTTCCTCACCGGCTTCAGCTTCTCCGGCCAGGGCATGAACACCGCGCAGGCCTTCATCACGCTGAAGGATTGGTCGGAGCGCGGGCCGAGCGAGTCGGCCGCGGCGATCGTCAACGACATCAACCGCGATCTCGGCGCCTCGATCCGCGACGCAAAGATCTCCGCTTTGCAGCCGCCGCCGATCGACAATCTCGGCAATTCCTCGGGCTTCTCGTTCCGCCTGCAGGACCGCGGCCAGAAGGGCTATCCGGCCCTGATGCGCGCCGCCGACCAGCTGATCGCGGAAGCCAACGCGAGCCCGGTGCTGCAAAAGGTCTATGTCGAAGGCCTGCCCGAGGCCGGGGTGGTCAACCTCATGATCGACCGCGAGAAGGCCGGCGCCTTCGGCGTCACCTTCGAAGACATCAACAACACGATCTCGACCAATCTCGGCTCGAACTACATCAACGACTTCCCCAACCGCGGCCGCATGCAGCGCGTCGTGGTGCAGGCCGACGCCCGCGACCGCATGCGGACCGAGGACATCCTCAACTACAACGTCAAGAACAGCCGCGGCCAGCTGGTGCCGTTCTCGTCCTTCGCCACGGTGGAGTGGGCGCGCGGCCCGACCCAGATCGCCGGCTTCAACTATTATCCGGCGGTGCGCATCTCCGGCGAAGCCAGGCCCGGCTTCACCTCGGGCGATGCCATCGCCGAGATGGAGCGGCTCGCGGGCAGGCTGCCGCGCGGCTTCGGCTATGAATGGACCGGCCAGTCGCTGCAGGAAAAGCTGTCGGGCTCGCAGGCGCCGTTCCTGCTCGCGCTCTCGATCTTCGTGGTGTTCCTGTGCCTCGCCGCGCTCTACGAGAGCTGGACCATCCCGCTCGCGGTGCTGCTCACCGTCCCGCTCGGCATCGTCGGCGCCGTGATTGCCGCGATGCTGCGCGGCCTGCCCAACGACGTCTATTTCACCGTCGGCCTGATCACCATCATCGGCCTCGCGGCCAAGGACGCGATCCTGATCATCGAGTTCGCCAAGGACCTGCGCAAGGAAGGCAAGCCGCTGGTGGAGGCCACCATCGAAGCCTGCCGCCTGCGCTTCCGCCCGATCCTGATGACCGGCCTCGCCTTCATCTGCGGCGTGCTCCCCATGGCCATCGCCCACGGCGCCGGCGGCGCCAGCCAGCAGGCGCTCGGCAGCGTCGTGATGGGCGGCATGATCGCGGTGGTGATCCTGGCGCTGTTGATGGTGCCGGTGTTCTTCGTCTCGGTGCAGCGGGTGCTGGCGGGGGACAGGGAGCAGACCGCAGAGACACAGGGCAAGGCGTACGGGCCGCCGGCGCCGGCGTCGCATGGCCACTGAGCGTCATTTCGGGGGGCGCCCGGAATGACGTTCCGAGAAACTTGCCTTGCCCAATTGGTCGATCCACACTGCATCTCTGGATTGTAGCGATCCGTATTCGCCTCGCGGGGCGAATACAACGCGAGCGCCGAGTGAGAGTGTGTGATGCGTCCGACCGAGATTGCGATTTCGAGCTATCGCTCAGTTCGGCGGCTCTCGATGCCGATCGAGCCGCTGTCCGTCTTCGTGGGTGAGAACGGCGTCGGCAAGTCCAACCTCTACAAATCGCTCTCCCTGCTGCGGGACGCCGCGGCCGGCCGGATCACGCGTACGATCGCCGAGGAAGGCGGACTGAATTCGGTGTGCTGGTCCGGTCTCCGCAAGCGCGGTGAGGATGGACGCCTGCGCTTGTCGGCCGAATTCGACCGGCTAAGATATTCCATCGAGATCGGATTTCCCGCGCCGTCCGAAGCCGCCTTTGCCGGCGAGCCTATGATCAAATCCGAATCGATTGAAGCCACGCAGGGCAAGCGGACCGTTCGGCTGATGGAGCGCAAGAACTCGCTTGTCAGCGTCCGCGACGACAGCGGCGCATGGACCAGCCATAGGGATGCAGTGCTACCGTCCGAAACGGCGCTTGCCGGCTTTCCCAGCGCCCGCGAATGCCCCGAGATCGTCCTGATCAGGAACGCCATGCTTGGCTGGCGCTTCTATCACGACTTCCGCACCGATCCGGCGTCGCAGCTGCGAAAGCCATGTCTCGCGGTCACGACTCCCTCGCTCAGTGCCGACGGCAGCGACCTGGCTGCGGCGCTGGCGACGCTCTATGCCATCAGGGACGACACTGTCGACCTGCAGGACGCAATTCAGGATGCGTTCCCGGGCGCCGAGCTCCGCGCCTGGGAGGAGGGCGGCTTGTGCGAATTCGACCTGCAGCTGCAGGACATGCCGCGACCGTTCAAGGCCCACGAACTGTCCGACGGGACGCTGAAATACATCTGTCTGCTCGCGGTGTTCATGGGCTATCGGCTTCCGCCGTTCATCGCGCTGAACGAACCCGAGACCAGCCTGCATCCCTCGCTGCTGGCGCCATTGGCCCGGCTGATAGCCAAGGCATCAAGCCGCGCCGACATCTGGATCGTCACCCATTCCGAACAGTTGATGGAGGCCTTGCGAAGCGAAAGCTCCGTCCCGCTTCGCCGCGTCATCAAGTCGAAAGGCGCCACGACCATCGAAGGCCTGACTCTCGGCGGAGAATTTCGCGAGGAGGAGTCGGAAGACGATGAGTGCTGACCGGTGCAGATCGAGCGGTCGTGCGACTAAGCCGGCTTCCGCAAGATCTCCACCGACTTCCCCTGCCGTCCTCATTCCCGCACAAGACGTCGCCCGTCACGAGCGGGTCGTTGGGCGTCTTCGAGCTGGATAATGGGGCGGTGGTGCCAGCGTCAGCGCCACTCACATGATCTTTTCAAACAAGAATCCTTCGCTCCCCGCCGGATCGTCCGGAACAATGGGGTGGTTCGGGTCGGTATGGCGGCTGTTGAAGAACTCGATGATCTTGAAGCCGCACTTGTTGACGTAGAAGTGGATGTTCCTCTTCTCGAAGTATGGGGTGTAAGTCCGCCACGCTAGCGTTGTCGGATACCGCTGTTCTATGGCAAGCCAGGCCTTGTGCCCCAGGCCGCGGCCTTCCTCGCCAACCTTCAGAAAGAAGAGATCCAGCGAATTGCGATGTGTTTGTTCGTTGATGGTCAGCACTGCGCCGCCGACCTTGCGGCCATCGCACACGATACGTAGCGTCACTGCCCCCCTGGCGTTGATCGATTTGTCCAGGTCCTCGTCTGAAGGAATGGGGCCGTCCGGCGGATCGTCGAGCTCCTCCCTGACAGCTATCGAAAAGGCGTCCTGCAGTTCCTTTTTGAAGTCGCCGATATCGGTTGCGTCGACTTTCCCCAAGCTGACTCGAGTGTCGGACATATCGTTCTCGTAGACGGCCTCGAGCTTCGCCTTTACGCCGGCTTCCTCAGCATCTTCACCAGCTCCCCATGCACGTACTCATTCCCGCACACCACGTGCCCTGTCACGAGCGGGTCGCCCGGCGTCGCAATATCGCTCACCGTCCCCCCGGCTTCCCGCACCATCAGCATACCCGCCGCGATGTCCCAGGATTGCAGGTCGCGCTCCCAATAGCCGTCGAGGCGGCCGGCGGCGACGAAGGCGAGGTCGAGCGAGGCGGCGCCGAAGCGGCGCAGGCCTGCGACGCGGTCCTGGATCGCGGTCATCTCGCGGCGGAATTCCTCGTGGTCGCCGCGGCCGATATGGGGCAGGCCGCAGGCCACCACGCATTCGTTGAGCTGGCGGCGGCCGGCGACGCGCAGGCGCTGGTCGTTGAGGAAGGCACCCTTGCCGCGCTCGGCGATGTAGAGCTCGTCATTGGCGGGGTTGTAGATCACGCCTGCGATCACCGTGCCCTCGCGCACGAGGCCGATCGAGATCGCGAATTGCGGGATGCCGTGCAGGAAGTTGGTGGTGCCGTCGAGCGGATCGACGATCCAGGTGTGGCTCTTGTCGGTACCTTCGCGCGTGCCGCCTTCCTCGCCGATGAAGCCGTAGCCGGGGCGGGCCTTGGCGAGATCCTGATACACGATCTCCTCGGCGCGCTTGTCGGCGAGCGAGACGAAATTCGCCGGCCCCTTCAGCGAGACCTGGAGATGCTCGATCTCGCCGAGATCGCGCTTGAGGCTGCGGCCGGCGCGGCGCGCGGCCTTGACCATGACGTTGATAGTGGCGGAATACAGCATGTGCTCTAGGTCTTGATCGGGGGAATTGGCGCAGAAACACGCCTGTTTGAGGGACTGGGTGCCCCGTGAGGGGCCCCGCGTCAAGTTATTTGCTCCCGAGCCATTTCCTGGCGGCTGCCTCCGCCTTGGCCCGGTCGTCGGGCGGCAGGTCGGACAATTGCTTGTCGAGCTCCGGATCGCCCTTGCCGGCGGTCTTGGCCACCAGGTGCCATTTGAAGCCCTCGACCTTGTCCATGGGCGTGCCGGCGCCGTTGATCAGCACCCAGGCCAGCCGGTTCTGCGCGATCGCGCTGCCCTGGCGGGAGGCCTTGCGGAGCAGGGCGACCGCGGCCGGCTGGTTCTTCGGCGTGCCGGTGCCGTTGAACATGGCGATGGCATATTCGACCTCGGCGTCGACATTGTCGGCGAGCGAGGCCGCCTGCAGCAGCCGCACGGCGCGTTCCGGATCCTTCGCCACGCCGGTGCCTTCCTTGTAGAAGGTCGCGAGCGCGTATTGCGCCTCGGGCAGGCCGGCATCGGCGGCCTGGCGCAGCAGCTCGGCGGAACGCCTGACGTCCTGCGGCAGGGTCTGGCCGTCCAGATAGAGCAGAGCGAGGTTATAGGCCGCCTTGGGCTCGCCGAGCTTGGCGGCGGACGCCATCAGCTTGACCGCCTCGCCCTTGTCGACCGCGCCGCCGCGGCCGGAGATGCGCAGCATCGCGAGCGCGAACATCGCCTCGCGGTCGCCGGCGTCCGCCGCGCGCTTGTACCATTCGGCCGCCTTGGCGTAGTCGCGGCGGATGCCCATGGCGTTGGAATAGAGCTCGCCCAGCATGGTCATGGCCTTGGGATCGCCGGCCTGCGCACGGGCGGTGGCGAGGTCGAATGCCGTCTTGTACTGGCCGCGCTGATAGGCGCCGTACACCAGATCAGCGTTGGAATTGTCCGTCGGCGGTGCCGGGATCACGGTCGCGGCCGGCTTCGGCGAGGCAGACGGCTTGGGCGACGGGGACGCCTTGGGCGAAGCCGAAGGCTTCGGCGCCGGAGCGGCTTCCTTCTTGGCGGGCGGCTTGGGCTTCTGCTTCTCGGGCGTCGCGCTCGGGATCGTCGCCGGCGGCGTGATCTGGAGCTGCGCGGCCGCAGGCCCTGTGAGCAGCAGCGTGGCCAGAGCGGTGATGCAGGGGAGCTTCATGTCGGGCGCTAACCGGGCTCGCTGCCCGCGGGATCTGGATCGGCCGTCGCCGTCGCATGGGCCTTCTTGATCGCAGCATCGACCTCGATCAGCGCCGCCTTGGGCCCGCGCGGATCGGCCCAGATGAAGTCGCCGACCAGCACGAAATCGGCGCCGCTGAGGGCGAAGTCGTGGGCTTCCTGCAGTGACATGGCAAAGCCGACGCAGGGCGGCTCGAACAGCTCGGCCCACCAGTCCAGCCGCTCCGCGATCGCCTGCGCCGAGGGGCGCTGTCCCTTCGCATCGGGCTCGCCGAACAGCAAATAATCCGCGCCCATCTCGCCCGCGTCCATGGAATGGTGCCGTGTCGTCAACCCGCCGACACCGGCGATGCGATCGGGCTTGAGCGAGGGCAGCGCCTCTTTCAGCGCGGCGAGGCCGGGCAGGTGTGCACCGTCGGCGCCGCCGCGCGCCACCAGCTCGGCATGGCCCTCGACCAGCAGCGCGGCGCCCGCCTTCTGCACCGGCGGCGCTAAGGCCTTGATGCGCGAGATCATGCTGCGCTGGTCGGTCTCCTTCAGCCGCAGCAGCACGGCGGCGATATCGGCGGCGGCGAGCAGGCCCGGCAGCTCGGCGACCAGAGTAGCGGGATCATCGACGACGGGCGTCGCGAGATAGAGGCGCGGCGCGGGACGCGGCGGAGGCGATTTGTTCGACAAGGTCTAGGCCGCTTTCTTTTCCAGGCTACTTTGCCATTCGCCCTTGGAGGCGAGGCCGTTCATGCGTGCGCGATGGCTGAAGGCGGCTTGGCCGGCCGCGATGTTCTCAGGCCTCCCGGACCAGGCCTTCTGCGGCGCGGCTTGCAGCGCGCGGCCGTAGGAGAAGGTCAGGCCCCAGGGTAGCGGCCCGAGCTTGTGCATGGCGTTGAGATGGGCGGTCGCCTCCTCGTCCGACTGGCCGCCGGAGAGGAAGGCGATGCCGGGCACCGCCGCGGGCACGCAGGCCTTCAGCAGGCGCACGGTCTTCTCGGCGACTTCCTCGACGGAAGCCTGCTTCGGTGATTTCTTGCCCGATATCGCCATGTTCGGCTTCAGCACCATGCCTTCGAGCGCGACGCGCTGCACGCGCAATTCCTGGAACGTCTTGTTGAGCACGCGGCTCGTGACGTCATAGCAGCGGTCGATGTCGTGGTCGCCGTCCATCAGCACCTCCGGCTCGACGATCGGCACGATCTGCGCGGCCTGGCACAGTGCGGCATAGCGCGCCAGCGCGTGGGCGTTGACGCTGATCGCGGTCATCGAGGGGATGCCCCGGCCGTCAGTGCCGCTGCCGATGTCGATCACTGCGCGCCATTTGGCGAAGCGCGCGCCGCGCTCGTAATATTTCTTCAGCCGCTCGGCGAGCTTGTCGAGCCCGACGGTCACCGTTTCACCCGGGCACATCGGCAGGGCCTGCGTGCCCTCGTCGACCTTGATGCCGGGAATGGCGCCGCTCTGTTCGATCAGCTTCACCAGCGGCGTGCCGTCCGCAGCATTCTGCCAGATCGTCTCGTCATAGAGGATCACGCCGGAGATGAACTGGCTCATGGCCTCCTTCGACCGGAACAGCATCTCGCGATAGTCGCGGCGGTTCTCTTCGGTCGATTCCACGCCGATCGCGTCGAAGCGCTTCTTGATGGTGCCGGAGGATTCGTCGGCGGCGAGGATACCCTTGCCGGATGCGACCATGGCAGTCGCGATTCTGTTGAGCTCAGTCAGATTCATCGAGAGGTCCTCCCAAAACGATTCTGCCCTTGCCTGTGAAAATAGACCGTTCTCGGGCAATTGCCGAGTTAACGTTGGTCGCAGGGTAAAGGGGCGGGAGGTCAGGGTTGTTCGCCTCTCCCCGCTTGCGGGGAGAGGCCGGAATGCGCGCTGAAAGCGCGTATTCCGGGTGAGGGGGACTCTCCGCAGGTCCAATTGCCAGCGTCCCCGGGGAGAGTCCCCCTCACCCCAACCCTCTCCCCGCAAGCGGGGCGAGGGAGAGGATAGGGCGCAGCCAGCCTCACGCCGCCGCGCGATCGCTTACGCCACCTTCGGATCGAGCTCGCCCTTGGCGTAGCGCTTGGCCATCTCGGCGGTGGTCAGGACGCGCTTGATCTTGGAGGCCTGGCCGGCGGTGTTGAACTCCTGCAGCCGCTGTTTGCACAGCTTGGTCATGGCTTCCATCGCCGGCTTCAGGTACTTGCGCGGATCGAACTCTTCCGGGCTGTCCTTCAGCACCTTGCGGATCTGACCGGTCATCGCCATGCGGTTGTCGGTGTCGATGTTGATCTTGCGCACGCCGTTCTTGATGCCGCGCTGGATCTCGGCCACCGGCACGCCCCAGGTCGGCTTCATCTTGCCGCCATAGGCGTTGATGATGTCCTGCAGCTCCTGCGGCACCGAGGACGAGCCGTGCATGACCAGATGCGTGTTCGGCAGCTTGCGGTGAATCTCCTCGATCACGTTCATGGCGAGGATGTCGCCGTCGGGCTTGCGGGTGAACTTGTAGGCGCCATGCGAGGTGCCCATCGCGATCGCAAGCGCGTCGACCTTGGTCTCCTGCACGAACTTCACGGCCTCGTCCGGATTGGTCAGGAGCTGGTCGTGGCTGAGCTTGCCTTCGGCGCCGTGGCCGTCTTCCTTGTCGCCCATGCCGGTCTCGAGCGAGCCGAGCACGCCGAGCTCGCCTTCCACCGAGATGCCGCCGAGATGGGCCATGTCGGTCACGGTCTTGGTGACGCCGACATTGTAGCTCCAGTCGCCGGGCGTCTTGCCGTCGGCCTTGAGCGAGCCGTCCATCATGACGGAGGTGAAGCCGGCCTGGATCGCGGTCATGCAGGTCGCGGCCTCGTTGCCGTGGTCGAGATGCACGCAGACCGGGATGTGCGGGTAGATTTCGGTGACGGCGTCCATCATGTGCTTGAGCATGATGTCGTTGGCGTAGGAGCGCGCACCGCGCGAGGCCTGGATGATGACGGGCGCGTCGACCTGGTTGGCCGCGTCCATGATCGCCAGCGCCTGCTCCATATTGTTGATGTTGAAGGCCGGTACGCCGTAATCGTTCTCCGCCGCGTGGTCGAGCAATTGACGTAACGTGATCCGAGCCATCTGTCTTGTTCTCCCGTTGGGGCCTCTCGGGCCGCTTGCTTACTTGATGCGCAGAACTTCAACGCCGGGCAGGGGCTTGCCTTCCATCCATTCGAGGAATGCGCCACCGGCGGTCGAGACATAGGTGAAGTCGCCGGCCACATGGGCCTGGTTGAGGGCCGCGACGGTGTCGCCGCCGCCCGCGATCGAGATCAGCTTCTTGGCCTTGGTGCGCTCGGCGGCGTGCTTGGCGGCCGCCACCGTGCCACGGTCGAACGGCTGCATCTCGAACGCACCGAGCGGCCCGTTCCAGACCAGCGTCGCCGCGTCGTCGATCGCCGCATGAACGCGGGCGATCGACTGCGGACCGACGTCGAGGATCATGCCGTCGGCGGGGATCGCATCGAGCCCATAGGCATGCGACGGCGCGTTCGCCGCGAAGTGATACGCGACCGTGGCGTCGACCGGGAGGATGATGGCGCAGTTGGCGGCGTCCGCCTTCTCCATGATGCGCAGCGCGGTCGGCGCGAGGTCCTTCTCGGCCAGCGACTTGCCGACGGCGACGCCCTGGGCGTGCAGGAAGGTGTTGGCCATGCCGCCGCCGATCACGAGCGCGTCGACCTTGGTGACGAGATTTTCCAGGAGGTCGATCTTGGTCGAGACCTTTGCGCCGCCGATGATGGCGATGACGGGCTTGGTCGGCGAGCCCAGCGCCTTCTCCAGCGCATCGAGCTCGGCCTGCATGGTGCGGCCGGCATAGGCCGGCAGCTTGTGGCCGAGCCCTTCGGTCGTGGCGTGAGCGCGGTGCGCGGCCGAGAACGCGTCATTGACCCAGATGTCGCCGAGCTTTGCCAGCTCCGCGACGAAAGCGGGATCGTTCTTTTCTTCCTCTTTGTGGAAGCGGGTGTTCTCCAGGCAGAGGATGTCGCCGTCCTTCATCGCCGCGACCGCCTTGGCCGCGGGCTCACCGATGCAATCCTCGGCAAACGCGACGGGTTTCTTCACGACCTTCGACAGCGCCTCGGCGACGGGCTTCAGCGAGTCCTTGGCGTCGCGCCCCTTCGGCCGGCCGAAATGCGCGAGCAGGATGACCTTGCCGCCCTTGTCCGAGATTTCGGTGATGGTCGGCGCGACGCGCTCCAGCCGGGTCGTGTCGCTGACACGCCCATTGTCCATGGGCACGTTGAGGTCCACGCGCAGCAGCACGCGCTTGCCCTTCAATTCGACGTCGTCGAGGGTGCGGAATTTGTTGGTCATCTCTCTTGTCCCGGGCGCTGCGCAGCGCGCAAGCGGTGCGCTGCAGAACCGGGACCCACATGACAGCGAGTCCCGCGGTTGAATGGGTCCCGGCTCTGCGGAGCAGCGCCGAGGCGCTGCACCGCGTCCGGGACACGAGACCTACGTTCTCAGATCACCTTCGCGATCGCGGCGGCGGTGTCCGCCATGCGGTTGGAGAAGCCCCACTCGTTGTCGTACCAGGACATCACGCGCACCAGTGTGCCGTTCTGCACCTTGGTCTGGTCCTCGTGGAAGGTCGAGGAGTGCGGGTCGTGGTTGAAGTCGATCGAAACGTTCGGCGCGCTGGTGTAGCCGAGGATGCCCTTGAGCTGCTGCTCGCTGGCGCGCTTCATCGCCGCGTTGATCTCCTTGGCGTCGGTGGCGCGCTTGGCGACGATCTTGAGGTCGACCACCGAGACGTTCGGGGTCGGTACCCGGATCGCGACGCCGTCGAGCTTGCCCTTCAGCTCGGGCAGCACGAGGCCGATCGCCTTCGCGGCGCCCGTCGAGGTCGGGATCATCGACATCGCCGCCGCACGGCCGCGGTAGAGATCCTTGTGCATCGTATCGAGCGTCGGCTGGTCGCCGGTATAGGCGTGGATCGTGGTCATGAAGCCGGTCTCGATGCCGACGAGATCGTTCAGCACCTTGGCGACCGGTGCGAGGCAGTTCGTGGTGCAGGAGCCGTTGGAGATGACGAGGTGATCCTTGGTCAGCGTCTCATGGTTGACGCCGTAGACGATGGTGGCATCGGCGCCGTCGGCGGGCGCGGAGACCAGCACGCGCTTGGCGCCGGCGGTCAGATGTGCGGACGCCTTGTCCTTCGAGGTGAAGATGCCGGTGCATTCCATCGCGATGTCGACGCCGAGATCCTTCCAGGGCAGCTTGGAGGGATCGCGCTCGGCGGTCACCTTGATCTTGCCGCTGCCGAGGTTGATGGAGTCGCCGTCGACGGTCACGGTGCCGGGGAAGCGGCCATGGACAGAGTCGAAACGGAGCAGATGGGCGTTGGTCTCGACCGGGCCGAGGTCGTTGATGCCGACGACCTCGATGTCCTTGCGGCCGGACTCGGCGATAGCCCGCAGGATGTTGCGGCCGATGCGGCCAAAACCGTTAATTCCAACGCGGACTGCCATGTTTCGTCTCCTTCAATGACCGTTGTCATCCCGCACAACGCGCTCTACGCGCCTGCGAGGGTTTTTTTAGGGGCGGACGCCCGGTTCGGCCGGGCGGTGCTTGATCATATGAGAGACTACGTAGTCCTTTTTTACGGCAAGCTCAACTCTCAGGAAACGCGCTTCAGCACAGCGTTAACCGCAGCCTCGGCGGTAATACCGAAGTGCTTGTAAAGCTCCTTTGCAGGGCCGCTTTCGCCGAAGGAATGCATGCCGATGAATTCGCCATCCTGGCCGATCACGGCGTCCCAGCCCCAGCGCACCGCGGCCTCGATCGCCACCTTCACCGGCGCGTTGCCGATGATCGCAGCACGCTTGGCCTCTGGTTGCGCTAACAACAGCTCGAGCGAGGGAACAGAGACCACCCGTGACGCGATGCCGCGCTCGGCGAGCTGCTTCTGGGCGGCGACCGCGATCTCGACCTCGGAGCCGGAGGCGAACAGCGTGGCCTTGGCTTCGCCCTGGGCTGCGACAAGCTCGTAGGCGCCGGCCGCGCAGGGATTGTCGTTCGGTGCGGTGGTACGCAGCTGCGGCAGGTTCTGGCGCGTCAGCGCCAGCACGGTCGGTCCGTCGACGCGGTTGAGCGCGAGCTCCCAGCACTCGGCGACCTCGATGGAATCGCAGGGACGGAACACGCGCATGTTGGGGATGGCACGCAGCGCGGCGAGATGCTCGACCGGCTGATGGGTCGGGCCGTCTTCGCCGAGCCCGATCGAGTCATGGGTCATGACGTAAACGACGCCGGCGCCCATCAGGGCGGCAAGGCGCATCGCAGGCCGCGCGTAGTCGGTGAACACGAGGAAGGTCGCACCGTTCGGCGCGAAGCCGCCATGCAGGAAAATGCCGTTCATCGCGGCGGCCATGCCATGCTCGCGGATGCCGTAATGGATGAAGCGGCCCTTCGGCGTCTTGGCCGAGAAGGCGGTCGCCGACTTCGCCTTGTTGTTGTTGGAGCCGGTGAGGTCGGCCGAGCCGGCCAAAAATTCCATCGGCATGGCGCCGGCGATGACTTCGATCACCGCTTCCGAGGATTTGCGGGTGGCCGCATTCATCGGCTTCTCCAGCAGCTCCTTCTTGTAGGCACGCACGGCCTTCGCCAGCGACGCCGGACGCTCGTGGCGCAGGCGGCGCTCGAACTCGGCGCGCTTGCGGCTGCCGAGCTCGCCGAGCCGGGCTTCCCATTCCTGCCGTGCGGCCGCGCCGCGGCTGCCGGCAGCGCGCCAGGCCTTCAACACGTCGTCGGGCACCGAGAACGGCTCGAGCGAGATGCCGAGATTTTCCTTGGTGGCCTTGAGCTCGTCGGCGCCGAGCGCCTCGCCATGCACCTTCGAGGTGCCGGCCTTGTGCGGCGAGCCGAAGCCGATGGTGGTGCGGCAGGCGATCAGCGTCGGCTTGTTGGATTTCTTGGCGCGCGTGATGGCATCTGCAATCGCCGCCTGGTCATGGCCGTCGATCTTCTCGGCGGCCCAGCCCGCCGACTTGAAGCGCTTCACCTGGTCGACGGAATCGGCGATCGAGGTCGGGCCGTCGATCGAGATGCCGTTGTCGTCGTAGAGCACGATCAGCTTGTTGAGCTTCCAGTGGCCGGCCATCGCGATCGCTTCCTGCGAGATGCCTTCCATCAGGTCGCCGTCGGAGGCGAGCACGAAAGTGTGGTGGTCGACGATCTTCTTGCCGAACTCGGCAGCGAGCATCTTCTCGGCGAGCGCCATGCCGACCGCGGTCGAGATGCCCTGGCCGAGCGGCCCGGTCGTGGTCTCGATGCCCTTGGTGCGGAAGTTCTCGGGATGGCCCGGCGTCAGCGAGTCGACCTGCCGGAACTGCTTGATCTGGTCCAGCGTCATCTCGGCATTGCCGGTGAGATACAGCAGCGAATAGAGCAGCATCGAGCCGTGGCCGGCCGACAGCACGAAGCGGTCGCGGTCCGGCCAGGCGGGCGCGGCGGCGTCGAATTTCAGGAATTGCGTGAACAGCACCGTGGCGATGTCGGCGGCACCCATCGGCAGGCCGGGATGGCCCGATTTCGCCTTCTCGACGGCGTCCATCGAAAGGCCGCGGATCGCGTTGGCCATACGGGTGTGATCGACCTGCGTCATGTCTGAAATCCGTCTGAAATGAGGCGCTTGGAGGCGACGTGCGCCCGCGCGGGAGGAGCCTGGCGGCCACTGAAGGTCGGGGCTGGGATAGCACCTCGGTTCCGGGAGTCCAAGGTGATCAAACGCCGATTTGGCCGCAAAAGTTGCCTCTGTGGAGATCGGTTTTCCGCCCGGCGCGTGCACGGGAGGAACTGGGGGATCGCAGCAGCCTCCTTCCGATTGATCGGTGCATAGTTTCGCGGCGGCGTTGCGCTTCCCTAGCTTGCCACGTAAATTTCTGCTTCTAACCGCTTGCCGAACCGAGTCTTTTGCCGGGCGGCAAGCCCCAGGAAAAGGCCACTGGGCAAAGGCCGCCAGGTTCCACCGCTGACTACATGAACGATCGCGTGTCCAACAGTGCCGCCATGACGGAGTCCTCCGCGGTCGAGATCGAGATCGCGACCCGCAGGCTGATGGCGGCGCTCGACGCGCTCGAAAGCGCGGTGGAGCGGCGGCGCGATGCCGATCGCGACGAGAACGAGCTGGCGGCCCGTATCCAGGCGCTGGGCGCCGACCGCTCGCGGCTTGCCGACGAGCTCGACGGCGCGCTGGTGAAGGCGCGCAAGCTTGAGCGCACCAATCGCGAGATCTCCGACCGGCTGGATTCCGCCATCGTCACGATACGTTCGGTGCTCGATACCGGAGAGGACGGATGAGCCACATCAACGTCACCATCAACGGCCGGCAGTACCGCATGGCCTGCGAGGAGGGCCAGGAGGTGCGGCTGCTCAAGCTCGCCGAAACCCTGGAGACACGCATTCAATCGCTGCGCGGAAAATTCGGCGAGATCGGCGATGCGCGCCTCACCGTGATGGCCGCGCTCACCGTCTGCGACGAGCTGGTCGACACCACCAACCGCGTCCGCACCCTGGAGCAGGAGCTGACCGAGCTCAGGGATTTCCGCAACGCCGCCGTCGAGCGCGCCCGCATGACGCAGACCGCCGTGGTCAACGCCCTGAACGCCGCCGCCGAGCGCATCGAGAAGTCGACCCAGGTCTTGAACCGCACCGTCGGGAATGGGATTGCGATCGGTTAGAGATTGGCGAGGCCGCTTCTCTTACCCTCCCCTGGAGGGGGAGGGTCGGCTTACATTGAGCGCAGCGAAATGTGAGACGGGGTGGGGTGACGGTCTCTCCGCATCGAACAGTGCCCGCGTGGAGAGATCACCCCACCCCGCTCGCGCTCCGCGCGATCGACCCTCCCCCTCCAGGGGAGGGTAAGAAAGCCCGGGCTGGCGATTCGTCAGTATCGTTGTTACATTGGCTCCGCGAGGCTGCGACGCGCGTCCGGAGCCATATATCCCCGGGGCCTTATCGATCCTTTAGGGAACTGTCCCTGGCCGGGCCCGTGGGCCCGGACATATGGTGCCCACCTACTTTCGTAGGGAACTCCGGGATCGAGTGCTTCAACGGCGTACGCGGCTTCGCACTGTTTCTTCTGGTTCGCGCTTGTTGAATGACGGCGGCCAATTCAACAGGTGTCATGCCCCGGCTTGACCGGGGCATCCAGTACGCCGCGGCATTTGTGTGAATCACTAACGCCTCTGGAATACTGGATCACCCTCTCCAGTGCGCAAGGGCGCACAAGGCGGGTGATGACGTGGAGCCCAAAGCACATGACCACCACCAAATCCGAACTCCGTGCCAAAGCCCTCGCCGCGCGCGACGCGCTCAGCGACAAGAAGCGCAGCGCAGCCGCCGCAAAGCTCGCCAAGCGCGGGCTGCCGTTCAAGCTGCTGCCCGGCAGCATCGTCTCCGGCTATTCGCCGATCCGCAGCGAGATCGATCCGATGCCGCTGATGAAGAAGCTCGCGGAGGAAGGCGCAAGGCTGGCGCTGCCTTGCGTCACCGCGCGCGGCCAGTCGCTGGTCTTCCGCATCTTTCATCCGAACGACCGTCTGATGATGGGCCCGCTCGGCATTCCCGAGCCGTCGCCGGCCGCCGCCGAGGTCATCCCCGACATCATGCTGACGCCGCTCGCGGCGTTCGACCGCCTCGGCCATCGCATCGGCTATGGTGCCGGGCATTACGATTTCACCTTCGCGCATCTGCGCAAGACCAAGAATATCCTCGGCATCGGGCTCGCTTTCGCGGCGCAGGAGATCAAGGCGGTTCCGGCACTAGCCCACGACGTCGCACTGGATTATGTGCTAACGGAATCGGACGTGTTCGATTTCCGGAGTTCTGAAGTTGCGCATTCTCTTCGTGGGTGATGTCGTCGGCCGTGCCGGGCGCAACGCCATCGCCGAATATCTGCCCGGCATGGTCAAGGACTGGTCGCTCGATTTCGTCGTCGTCAACGGCGAGAATTCGGCCGGCGGCTTCGGCATCACCGAAGCGATCTACCAGGAATTCCTCGATGCCGGCGCCGATGCGGTGACGCTCGGCAACCATTCCTGGGACCAGCGAGAAGCCCTCGTTTTCATCGAGCGCGCCGAGCGCCTGGTGCGCCCGGCGAACTATCCGCGCGGCACGCCCGGCCGCGGCGCCGCTTTGGTCGAGACCAAGAACGGCAAGCATGCCCTCGTCGTCAACGCTTTGGGCCGCGTCTTCATGACCCCGTTCGACGATCCCTTTGCCGCGCTCGAGCGCGAGTTGGGGGCCTGTCCGCTCGGCGTCGCCGCCGATGCCATCGTCGTCGACTTCCATTGCGAGGCGAGCAGCGAGAAGCAGGGCATCGGCTTCTTCTGCGACGGCCGCGCCAGCCTCGTCGTCGGCACGCATACGCACGTGCCGACCGCCGACCACCAGATACTGTCGGGCGGCACCGCCTACATGACCGACGCCGGCATGACCGGCGATTACGATTCCATCATCGGCATGCAGAAGGAAGAGCCGCTGCGCCGGTTCACCTCGGGGATTCCGTCGGGCAGGTTCGAGCCGGCGGCGGGCGCGGCGACGCTCAGCGGCGTCGCGGTGGAGACGGATGACGCGACGGGGCTCGCACTGAAGATCGCGCCGGTGCGCATGGGGGGACGACTGGAGCCGGCGACGCCGCGGTTCTGGTTGAGTTAGCTGGCGCGGCATCCGCGCCACCCTCCCCTGGAGGGGGAGGGTCGATCGCGCGCAGCGCGAGCGGGGTGGGGTGATCTCTCCACTCGGGCAGTGTTGGATGTGGAGAGACCGTCACCCCACCCCGCTACGCATTGCGCTTCGCTGCATGCGTAGCGACCCTCCCCCTCCAGGGGAGGGTAAGAGAAGCATCACTCTGCCGTCTGCTGCCTCAGCCCCGCCACATCCTTCGCCGTCAGCTTCGAGCCCTTCGTCCCGAACCGCGCCGTGACGTAGTTCGCCACCGCCGCGATCTCGTCGTCGGTGTACGCATTGCCGAACGCCGGCATCGACAGCGCACCGTCAGGCGTATGCCGCTTGGTGCCCGAGATCACGATCTGCGCGACGTTGGTGGCGGCGGGGTCGTTGACGGCCCAGGTGCCGGTGAGTGTTGCCATCGGCGAGACCGGGCTTTCGCCGCTCCAGCCATGGCAGCTGGCGCAGGCGCCGGCGAACAGCATCTTGCCGCGTGCGTCTGCCGTGATGCCTTCCTTGTGCGAGGCGGGCGCGACCGGGGCCGTGGTGGCGGGCAGCTCGGGCGAGGGTTGCGGTGGCACGCTGCGCAAGTAAGCAACGATAGCGCGGATGTCTTTCGGCGCGAACTGGCTGAAGCTGCGGTCCACGGCTTCGCCCATGGGGCCCGAGGCCGAGCCATGGCCAGGTGCGTGCCCGAGCGACAGATACGAGATCAGATCCTGGTCGCTCCAATTGCCGAGACCCGTGGCCTTGTCGGATGAAATGTTGAAGGCGCGCCAGCCCGCCGTGATCGCGCCTGCGAACTTCCTGCGGTTGTCCAGCGCGAAGCCGAGATTGCGCGGGGTGTGGCACTCGCCGCAATGCGCCAGCGCTTCAGCAAGATACGCACCGCGATTCCACTCCGGGCTCTTCGAGGTGTCGGGCGCAAAGCGCGTGTCAGGATTGAACACGGCCGACCAGACGATCATCGCCCAGCGCTGGTTGAACGGGAACGACAGCGTGTTGTCAGGCGCTTTCGCGCGCACCGGCGGCAGGCTGAACAGATAAGCCTTCACCGCCAGCACGTCCTCGTCGGTCATGAAGGTGTAGGACGTGTACGGCATGGCGGGATAGAGTCGCGCGCCGTCACGACGCTTGCCGTGTTGGACCGCGTTCAGGAAATCCTGGTCGCTGTAATTGCCGATGCCGGTGTCCTTGTCCGGCGTGATGTTGGTGGAATAGAGCGTGCCGAACGGCAGCTTGAAGGCGAGCCCGCCGGAATAGTCCTTCTCGCCGGGCTTGGTGTGGCAGACCATGCAGTCGGCCGCCTTCGCCAGATATTCGCCGCGTTCGACCAGGCTCGCTTTCTCCAGCTTGGCCGGCACGCCGGTCGGCTTGCCGGCGCGATAATCCGCCAGCGCCACTTTCGTGCCGCCGGCGAAGTCGAGCGGGCCGGGTCCGCGGATGATCCAGGCGCCGAGCCCTGCCGCGACGACGCCGATCACAACGACGCTCGTGAGGATACGCATCTTGCCGCTCATGCCTTCTTCCCCGCAGCCAGCAGTTTCCGATCGATCGGCAGGCGCCGCAGCGCCACGCCGGTTGCGGCGTAGATCGCGTTGCGCAGGGCAGGCGGTCCCGCCGTCGCGCCGGTCTCGCCGATGCCGCCGGGCGCCTCGCCGCTCCTCACGACGTGAACCTCGATCTTGGGCGTCTGGTTGATCCGCAGCATCCGGTAGTCATTGAAGTTGGATTGCTGGACGCGGCCCTTCTCGATGGTGATCTCGCCGTAGAGCGCGGCGGTCAGGCCGAAGACCAGACCGCCCTCGACCTGGGCGACGATCGTATCGGGATTGACGGCAATGCCGGTATCCACCACCGAGGTCGCGCGGCGCAGATTGATTTCGCCCTGCTCGTCCACCTCCGCTTCCACGACCGTTGCGATGAAACTTCCGAACGACGGCTGCAGGCACACGCCGCGCCCGACGCGGGCCGGCAGGGGCTGCCCCCAATTGGACTTCTCGGCCGCGAGGTTGAGGACGGAAAGGAAGCGCGGCGAATTGGCCAGCATGCCGCGGCGAAACTCGACCGGGTCCTTGCCGGCCTTGCGCGCCAGCTCGTCGATGAAGCATTCGACCGCAAACACGTTGTTGTTGGGGCCGACCCCGCGCCAGAAACCGGTCGGGATCGCCGGCGGTTCGGCCCTGACATACTCGACGTGGAAATTCGGGATCTCGTAGGGCACGTCGACCGCGCTGTCGACCGCGTCGATGTCGATGCCCTTCTGGAACGCCGGCGGCAGCCAGCGTGCGATGATCGCAGCGCCCGTGATCTTGTATTTCCAGCCGACGATCTTGCCGCCCGACAGGGTCGCCGCGATCGTGTCGCGATAGACCGGCCGATAGACGTCGTGCTGAATGTCCTCCTCGCGGGTCCACACCACCTTGACCGGACCTTCGACCTGCTTGGCGATGCGAACGGCCGTGACCACCATGTCGGGCTCGAGCTTGCGGCCGAAGCCGCCGCCCAGCAGGTGCTGGTTGACCGTCACCTTCTCGACCGGAAGCCCGGCGGCCTTGGCCGCCTCCGACTGCACGCGCGCCATGATCTGCGTGCCGGTCCAGATCTCGCAGGAATCAGGCTTGCAATGCACCGTGGCGTTCAACGGCTCCATCGTCGCGTGGGCGAGAAACGGCAATTCGAACGACGCCTCGAATTTTTCACCGGTCGCGAGGCCCTTGGCGACGTCGCCGGTGGATTTGGCGACCACGCCGTCCTTGGCGCTGGCGGCGCGCAGATCGTCCCAGATCGCCTTCGAATTGATCTTTGCGTTCGGTCCCTCGTTCCACTCGATCACGAGCGCATCGAGGCCTTTCTTGGCCGCCCACATGTGATCTCCGACGACGGCGACGAGATCGTCGAGCACGACGATCTGCCGCACGCCCGGGATCTTCTTCGCGGCGCGGTCGTCGACCTTGCCGACTTTGCCGCCGAACACCGGGCACTGCGCCAGCGTCGCGAACTTCATGTTCGGCACGATGGCGTCGATGCCATAGACGGCCTTGCCGTTGACCTTGTCGGGGGTGTCGAGCCGCTTGAACGGCTGGCCGATATAGACGAAATCCTTGGGGTCCTTGAGCGGGACGTTGTTGGGTGGCGTCTGGCCGCTCGCGGCAGCCGCGAGCGCGCCATAAGCGAGCGTCCGGCCGCTCGCCTTGTGGGTCACCACACCCTTCGATGTCGCGCAACTGGCGGGATCGACGCCCCATTGCGCAGCCGCAGCCTGCACCAGCATGGCGCGCGCGCTGGCGCCGGCGTCGCGCAGCGGCTTCCAGAAGGCCCGGACCGATGTGGAGCCTCCGGTCGCCTGAATGATGAAAATGGGATTGCCGTAGAGCTTCTCGTTGGCGGGTGCGTGCAGCAGTTGGACCTTCGACCAGTCCGCGTCGAGTTCTTCCGCCAGGATCATCGAGATAGCAGTGTAGATGCCCTGTCCCATCTCGACCTGCGGCATCACCAGCGTGGTCACGCCCTCCGAGTCGATCCGGATGAACGCGTTGGGTGCGAACTTGCCGTCGGTCGTATCGTTCGGCTGCACCGGCTCGTTGACGGCGGCGCGCAGCGGCAGATGGAAGGCGAGCAGGAAGCCGGTGGCGATGCCGCCGGTCAGAAGCGAGCGGCGGGAGACGGTGTCGAGTGCATTCATGGCGGACCTCACGACTGCCGGCCGTTGGCGGCCTGCTTGATGGCCTCGCGGATTCGCACATAGGTGCCGCAGCGGCAGATGTTGCCGGCCATCGCGGCGTCGATGTCGGAATCGTCAGGATTGGGCGTTGTCGCCAGCAGCGCGGCGGCCGCCATGATCTGGCCGGACTGGCAATAGCCGCACTGGATCACCTCGGCTTCCAACCAGGCCTTCTGCACCTTGGCGCCTGCGGGCGTGCTGCCGACATGTTCGATGGTGGTCACAGTGCGGTTCGAGACAGCGCTCACCGGCAACACGCAGGAGCGCACCGCCTTGCCGTCGACATGCACCGTGCAGGCCCCGCATTGCGCGATGCCGCAGCCGAATTTGGTGCCGGTCATGCCGAGGATGTCGCGCAGCACCCACAGCAGCGGCATGTCGGGTGGTGCGTCGAAAGTCTTCTGTTCGCCGTTGACGGTGAGTGTCGTTGCCATATGCATCCCCTTGCTCGCCGAACGCTCGCGGCGTTCGGCGATTTGCGCGCGACCATAATCATACCGATGCGAAACGATGAAGCTTCCAAATTCGCAGCAATGCATATTTGCGCAGCTGAGCCGGCAGACCATGACGTTCACGAATTTGTGCGGCGATCACTGCAGCCCATTTGGGCTAAATGATATGATAATCGTCATTTTTTGGCGCATTTTCATCGCGCGCGTCGTCGTCCTTCGCAAATTGTCGTGCGAATGTGCAAATCATGCGGTGATGAAATTCGTGCGTTTGTAAAAGTCAGTCGGCGGTGGTCCGACGGATCATCCGCGACGCCGATTGCTGTGCCCTCTCCCCTTGTGGGAGAGGGCGGCGACGTCAGTAGATGCAGACTCACTCGGGTGAGGGGTCTGTCTCCGCGTATGATCCTCTCTCATTCTCACGCAGCTCGGCCCGCGGTAGGCAGACGCCTCATCCGGCGCTTCGCGCCACCTTCTCCCACAAGGGGAGAAGGGAAGAGGGATGACAATGATTTCGGAATAATAGCATTATGCGCCTGTTTTGCCCGGCGAGTCAAAACAGGCCGCAGGCTGTCGGCGTAAGCCATTGATTTCGCATGCCCCGGCTACTGTGCATGGGGTTGTTTTTCAGATTTTTGGTTGAGCGGTGGTCAGCCCTGCCGGAATCCCATCCGGAAGGCGCCCCAGTGCTTGCCGCGGATCATGATCGGCGAGGACAGATCCTTCATCAGAACGAACTGCCCGCCGCCCATGTCGCGGCGGTAGGTCTGGAGCAGGAACGGCTTGGTGCTGCCGGCGACCTTCTTCACCGTGCGGTCGTTGAACAGGCGCCGGTTGCGGCAATTGGCGTTGTTCCAGACCGGGTCCTTGCCCTGCGGCAGGCGGTAGTTCGGGTTGTGGGTCGGCAGGTAGCCGCTCCGCGCCCAGGCCACGCAATAGACGATGCGCGGATCCGATTTCTGGATCGGGTCCTGGATCGCCGGCAGCACGCGGTCGGTGAACTCGACGTAATTGGTGAGATACTGCTTCGGGTCGGTGCCCGGAATTTCGCGGTAGGTCTCGTCGAGCAGCTGGTCGAGTGTGATGTCGCCACGATCGAGCGCGGCTTCGAATTCGGCCGAGATCCGCTTCGCGGTGTCGACCACGATGCGGATCAGCGGCGTGTCCGACGTCTCCACGCCGCTGTCGGCGATCAGCGCGATCAGGCCCTCGGACGTGTCGAGCAGCTTCGCCACCCGCTCGTCGGCGTTCTTGAGGTCGCGCGAGGAGAGATCGACGCCCTTGGCGAGCTCGCTCAGCTCGCTGATGACGGTGTCGCAATGTCCGAGATTGGAGGTCGCCGCGCGCGTGACGCTGCCGATCTCCGCCTCCACGGAAGCGAACCCTTGCTGGACGCGCGAGATGATGCCGGAGATCGCTTGCGCGCCTTCGCCGGCGGTCTTGGCGCGCTGCGAGGCGTCGCTGCTCTCGCCGATCAGGCCTTCGATCTGGCCGTCGAGATCGCGCACGGTGTCGGAGATCTGGTGCGTGGCCTGACGGGTGGCTTCCGCGAGGTTCTTCACCTCGCTTGCGACCACCGCAAAGCCGCGGCCGGCATTGCCGGCGCGGGCGGCTTCGATGGTGGCGTTGAGCGCGAGCAGATTGGTCTGCTTGGCGATCGCCTCGATCGAACCCGAGACCTTCGCCACCTGGGCCAGCGCCGAGCCGACGGCGCTGAGGCGGGCCTCGATCCGCTCCACCGCTGCAACGAGCTCGGAGATATGGCTGACGGCGGTGTCGACGGCGCTGCGCGACTGCGTGATCTCGCCGACAGCGGCCGACGTCGTGGTCTGCACGGCCTGCGAGGCGTTGGCGATGTCGTGGTTGGCCGAGACCATCGTCTCGGCCGTCTTCTGCAAATGGTGGAACCGTTCCGACTGGTTTGCGACGCGGCTGGCGACTTCCTGAACGTTGCCGGCAATATCGGCGAGTTCCACGCCGAGACCGCCGATGCGGTCGGCAAGCTGGTCGATCAGCCGCTCGGCCAGCGTGCGATTGGAGCCGGTGTCCATGACTGCAAGTTGTACGACGGACATGTTCGATGAGTCCTCCAGTCAGAGCCGCAACCCGGCTCACGGCGGCATTCCCATTCCGATTCAGCTTAAAAGGACGATTCGCTGCCGGCGTCTTGCCTGAGCGTGCACTCAGACGAAATCTACGCCCTATTTCTCTATTTCGAGCGGGGGCCGTTCGAAATAATGCGGCACCCTTTTCGAAATCTGCTCTACAGCTTGTAAGCCGTGCGGAATCCACCCCAGTGCCGGCCCTGCACGCGGATCGGGACGTCGATCTCGCGCATCATCACCGTATTTCCATTGCCCATGTCGCGCGCATAGCTCTGGACCAGGTACGATCGCAGGTTGCGCGCGGCAGCGAGCCCCGCCGGATCGTTGAATATCCGCCGGTTGCGGCTGTTGGCCGTGTTCCAGGCGGCGTCGCCCGGTCGCTGCGGGTGCGAATAGATCTTGTTGTGCACCGGCAGGAAGCCGTTGCGGTCGACCATGGCGCAGAACGCCATGCGTTGGTCCTTCGCCAGAAAGGCCTCCTGGAACGGCGGCAAGGCGCGGTCGGCCCAGTCGAGATATTTCGTGCGGAATTGCTGCGGATTGGTTCCGGCGATTTCGACATAGTCGGTGTCGAAGAGGTCGTCGATCTTGATCTCGCCGCGCGCGACCGCCTGCTCGAAGATCGCAGTCAGCGCGTTGCCCGCCTCCATGGCGCGGGTGACGAACTCGGTGTTCTCCCCGTGGATCGACCAGAGCTTGTCCTCGATCTTTTCGCGGAGCTCGGCATTGGGGGCGACGAATTGCGCGCGGGCGCCGGCCTTGGATTGCTCGATCACGCGCAGGCGGCAGGCGCCGACGTCTTCCAGCGTGCCCTCGATCATGGCTTGCGCTGCGAGCCGGCCTGCGTCCGTGCCGCCGATCAGCACACCGTCCATCGAGATTTCATAGACCGGCATGATGCCGCGCGCGCTCTCGAACTTGAGATGGCAGGGCAGCCGCTCGGTCTTGCGGCGGTCGTCGTGCTCGCTCTGGCGCAGCAGCACGGCGCAGCGCGATTTCAGCTTCTGTGCGAAGGTGGTGACGGCCTTGCCGGCGCTGGCGACGTTCTCGCCGTGGGTTTCGGCCGCCTTGGTCGCGGCGTCGATCTCGGCCGCGCTCTCGCCGACCGAGACGATGAACTCCGAGGCGCTCGCGGCGTTGCCGGAAACTTCGCTCGTGGTGGCGTTCTGTTCCGCGACCGCGCCGTTGACGGTTTCGAACACCGGGCGGATCGCCTCGATCGCCTGCGAGATGCGGTGCACGGCATCCGCGGAGCCTGCGGCGTCGCGCTGCAGCGCGTCGATCTTCTTCGTGATCTCTTCGGTCGCGCTCTGGGTCTGCACCGCGAGGGCCTTGACCTCGGTGGCGACGACCGCAAAGCCCTTGCCGGCTGCGCCCGCGCGCGCGGCCTCGATCGTCGAATTGAGCGCGAGCAGCGTCGTCTGCCGCGCGATCTGCGCGATCAGATTGACGACGTTGCCGATGGCGGCGGAGGATTCGCGCAGGCGATCGACATTGGCGCGGGCTTCCTGCGCCGCGGCGCTGGCCTCGTCGGCGAGCTTGCCGGCTTCGCGAACCTGCGCGCCGATGCCCTGGGCGGACTGGGTGAACTTGTCGGCGGCATGGGCGAAGGTGGAGGCGGTCGATTGCGCCGCGTTGGTCCGGCCGGTCAGGGCGTCGGTGCGGTCGCGGATGGCGGCAAGGGTCGCGGCGGTCGCCTCGGCCCCGCCGGCCACCGAATTGGCGGCGCGTTCGAGCTGGCGAATCATGGCGCCGAGCTCGAGTTCCAGCAGCTCCAGGATTTCCCGGGCCGAATCAGTTTCGGCCATGGCCGCGGGCTCGGAATGGGCCGCCGGCTGCGGAGCCGCCGGCGCAGCCGGGTCCGGCAGACGCTTCCGAAATAGTCCGAACGCCATCAGCTCTCTCTTGTCAGGGAAAACGGTCGGACGCTATTTTCGCAGCCCGGAATGAAATCAGGGTTAACAATGCCCGATCTCTAGGCACCCGGCCGTACCCAGGGCTACCTTTACGGTGCTACCTTAGGAGTAGGAGATCCCTTTGATTCCGGTGGGCGGCGGCCTATAAGGCCGCGCTTCCCACGCTCACCTTTGGCTGACGATTCCTCGAGAGACCACGCATGGCCGGACATTCCCAATTCAAGAACATCATGCACCGCAAGGGGCGGCAGGATGCCCAGAAGTCCAAGCTGTTCGGCAAGCTGGCGCGGGAAATCACGGTCGCCGCCAAGCTGGGGACGCCCGACCCCAACATGAACCCCCGCCTGCGCGCCGCCGTGATCGCGGCGCGGCAGGAGAACATGCCCAAGGACAATATCGAGCGCGCCATCAAGAAGGCGCTCGGCAGCGACGGGGAGAACTACGACGAGATCCGCTACGAGGGCTATGGCCCCGGCGGCGTCGCCGTCATCGTCGAGGCGCTGACCGACAACCGCAACCGCGCCGCCTCCGATATCCGCTCCTTCTTCACCAAATCGGGCGGCAATCTCGGTGAAACCGGCTCGGTCTCCTTCATGTTCGACCGCACCGGCATCATCGAATACGATCGCTCGGTTGCCTCCGACGACGCCGTGCTCGATGCCGCGATCGAGGCCGGGGCCGACGACGTCGTGTCCGGCGAAGGCGGCCATGAGATCTACGCCTCGACCGAAGGCTATCGCGACGTCGCCAAGGCGCTGGAAGCCAAGTTCGGCGAGCCGCGCAAGGCCGCGCTGATCTGGAAGCCGCAGAACACGGTCGCTGTCGACGACGAGACCGGCGAGAAGCTGCTCAAGCTGATGGACCACCTCAACGACCACGACGACGTCCAGCAGGTTTACGCGAATTTCGAGGTGTCGGACGCGCTGATGGCGAAGATGGGCGGGTAGGGGCTGGGGAGCCCAACTGGGGGAGGGGATGTCGCTACCACACGAGCATTTGCTCGATGAATTGGCCACGGCGTACATGCAGGCAGTGGCGGCGTTGGCAGGTGCCACGATCGCTGTCGCAAGAAGAGACTATGGCGTCGATGGTACCCTATCTCATATCATGCAGATCCCAACGCCAGGTGGGGTCCGATTTGTTCCATCGGGTTTTCCAGTCGATTTTCAGTTAAAGGGTACGACCGTAGCGTCTCATCGGAGGCGAAGAATTGCGTACGACCTAAAGGCTAGAAACTATGATCTCATCGTCGGCCGTCACACGCTAGGAACTCCCTATTATCTGTATCTGATTTGTTTCGACGGATCCCCGGATGAATGGTTTGCACTGAAGCCGAGTGAGCTTATCTTGAGGGCATCGGCCTTCTGGTGGACGGAAACAGGATCCTCCGCGTCGAACTCTTCGACCGTCCGAATTCACGTTCCACAGGAAAACCGTCTCACGCCCGACGTCATCGAGCGGATGCTTCGGTCGTCGAAGGAAAGGTTTGACGCATGATTGATGCGACAGCGAGCCTTATGTCAGCAGAGCGAATTACTGCAGCCAAGCTGGTGGAGTATCTTCTTGCGACGGGATGGTCTTCTCGGCCTTCTCGCGTAGCCGGAGTTGCCATCTTTTCCAAGCGCATCTTGAATGCAGACGATCCGGTGCAATTTGTCGTTCCGGTCGTCCCGTCATTTCCGGAAGAAGAACGCCGGGTGGCCGACGCTCTGCGGACTCTTGCTCAGATTGATGGATCGTCGGAGGCCGTAATTGTGGAGAAGCTTCTTCATGTATCAAAGGAAGCATCTGCTCGGGCAGCGTCCGATGTGTCCAGCAAACCCCAAGAAACGCGCGGCATTCTGACAGAGCGCGAGATGGCAATCGCCCAGTTGGTCAGTCACGGCAAAGCGAACAAAGAGATCGCTCAGCGGTTGAGATTAAGCGAGCGAACCGTGAAGGTTCATATCCACGCTATTATGAGAAAGCTGAAGGCTGCAAATCGGACCGAAGTTGCCGCCTATTTTGTAAGTTCTGTTACGGAAGCGGATCACCCGCTTCCTCCGCGGTTTAGGGGCCTAAGTCGCACACATTCATGATGCGCCTCGGATGACGTAGCCTTGCTTTCTTCCGGATACCAATCTTGTTTCTGTTCCGTTCCGCTTGGTCAAGCGCTATCACTGGCCCATGACCGCACTTCCGATTCGTGGCCCCGTCCGCATCATCGGCATCGACCCCGGCCTGCGCCGCACCGGCTGGGGCGTGATCGAGGCTGACGGCAACCGCCTGATCTATGTGGCCTGCGGCTCGGTGGAACCGCCGAACGACCTGCCACTGGCAAGCCGGCTGCTCGCGATCCACGAAGGGCTCGCTTCCGTCCTGTCCGATCACCAGCCGATGGAAGCCGCGGTCGAGCAGACCTTCGTCAACAAGGACGGCGTTGCGACGCTGAAGCTCGGCCAGGCCCGCGGCGTCGCCATGCTGGCGCCCGCAATGTTTGGCATCTCGGTCGCCGAATACGCGCCCAACCAGGTCAAGAAAACCGTCGTCGGCGCCGGTCACGCCGAGAAGGCCCAGATCGCGATGATGCTGAAGATTCTTCTGCCGAAGGCCGATCCGCCATCGGCCGACGCGGCCGACGCGCTCGCCATCGCCATCACCCACGCCCATCACCGCCAGAGCACCGCGCTGCGGCTGAAGGTGGCGAGCCTGAGCGATGTGAGGCACATATGAGCCGCAGCTACGGTGTGCTCCCTCCCCCCTTGTGGGGGAGGGTTGGGGAGAGGGGTAGCCGCGGCGGCGGTGCCGCCGTCGTTAACGGGCCATGCGTGCCGTACTCGCACCCTCGAAAGAATCCCCGTGTGGCTCCCCCCTCCCTAACCCTCCCCCACAAGGGGGGAGGGAACGCACCGATATTGCCCTGCATCAT
Organism: Bradyrhizobium sp. UNPF46; assembly: GCF_006658625.1. Lineage (NCBI taxonomy): Bacteria > Pseudomonadati > Pseudomonadota > Alphaproteobacteria > Hyphomicrobiales > Nitrobacteraceae > Bradyrhizobium > Bradyrhizobium sp. UNPF46. The sequence goes on along the minus strand of NZ_LFJB01000010.1, from coordinate 46,697 downwards.
TCAATCACCGGGCCGGCCGCGATGATCGGCAAGCTCAAGGGCCTGATCGATTCCTACGGCGAGGATTTTGTCATCCTCGACGTCGGCGGTGTCGGTTACCAGGTGCATTGCTCATCGCGTACCTTGCAACATCTGCCCTCGCCCGGTGAAGCGGCGGTGCTGTCGATCGAGACCTATGTGCGCGAGGATCAGATCAAACTGTTCGGCTTCCGCACCGACCAGGAGCGTGAATGGTTTCGCCTGCTGCAGACCGTGCAGGGCGTCGGCGCCAAGGTCGCGCTCGCGGTGCTCGGCACGCTCTCGCCCGCCGATCTCGCCAATGCCATTGCGCTCCGCGACAAGGCCGCGGTGGCGCGCACGCCCGGCGTCGGCCCCAAGGTCGCCGAGCGCATCGTCACCGAGTTGAAGGACAAGGCGCCGGCCTTCGCCAATGTGGATCCGGCCGTGGTGCATCTCGCCGGTGCCGTCGACGACCAGCGCGCGCCGCGCCCGGTGGCGGACGCGATCTCCGCGCTGGTCAATCTCGGCTACGGCCAGCCGCAGGCAGCCGCCGCCATCGCATCGGCCTCGCGGAGTGCGGGTGAGGGCGCCGAGACCGCGCAGCTCATTCGCCTCGGCCTGAAGGAATTGGCGAAGTGAGCGATCCCAAGGCCAGCCGCATGGTCTCGCCCGAGCGCCGCAGCGACGATGTCGGCGACACCGCCTTGCGCCCGCAATCGCTGTCCGACTTCGTCGGCCAGCAGCAGGCGCGCAAGAACCTGTCGATCTTCATCGAGGCCGCGCGCAAGCGCGGCGAGGCGCTGGATCACGTGCTGTTCGTCGGTCCGCCCGGCCTCGGCAAGACCACGCTGGCGCAGATCGTGGCCAAGGAGCTCGGCGTCGGCTTTCGCGCCACCTCGGGCCCTGTCATCGCCAAGGCCGGCGATCTCGCAGCCCTTCTCACCAATCTCGAAGAGCGCGACGTGCTCTTCATCGACGAAATTCATCGCCTCAGCCCCGCGGTGGAGGAGGTGCTCTATCCCGCGATGGAGGATTTTCAGCTCGACCTCATCATCGGCGAGGGCCCGGCGGCGCGCTCGGTGAAGATCGAGCTGTCGAAATTCACCCTCGTCGGCGCCACCACGCGCGCCGGCCTGCTCACCAATCCCTTGCGCGATCGCTTCGGCATTCCGGTGCGGCTGAATTTCTACACGATCGAGGAGTTGGAAAGCATCGTCAGCCGCGGCGCCCGCGTGCTCAATGTCGGCATGAGTGCCGACGGCGCCAACGAGATCGCGCGCCGCGCCCGCGGCACGCCGCGCATCGCCGGCCGCCTCCTGCGCCGGGTGCGCGATTTCGCCTCGGCGGCCGATGCCGACAAGATCGACCGCAAGATTGCCGACCACGCGCTCAGCGCGCTCGAGGTCGATGCCGCTGGCCTCGATGCCATGGACCGCCGCTACCTCACGACCATCGCGACGAACTATGGCGGCGGCCCGGTGGGTGTCGAGACCATGGCCGCGGCCCTGTCCGAGCCGCGCGATGCGATCGAGGACATCATCGAGCCCTATCTGATCCAGTGCGGCTATCTCCAGCGCACTCCGCGCGGCCGCCTGCTCACCTCGCACGCCTTCCGCCATCTCGGCATCGCCGAGCCCTCGCGCGATGCGGCGGCACAATTCGGCTTGTTCGGCACCGACCAGGCCGAGGACGACTGACTGCCGCAGCCGGTGAACCCTCAGGTCCAATCCTGTCACTAATCCGAACGCGCGGCGGACTTCGCCGCTGATGAAGACGGATTGGAGTGGGAAGAATGGAGCCGACGGGAGACGCTGGATTGCTCGGGGTGATCGCGGCCGTGCCGCAACTGCGCACGCCCGACGAGACCGAGGCGTTCCTCGATTCCCTGGCCCTCGACGAGTTGGCGTCGATGTGGTGCGCGCTTCAGCGCGTCAGCCGCCGCGACCAGGTCAGCAGCGTCTGGACTCTCAAGCTCTATTTCGATCATCTGCCGCATCGCAGGCCTGAAGCCGCGCTCGATCTCGTGCTGGAGGTGCTCAGGACCGAGGCTGACAAGCCGACGGTGATGCAGCTCGACGACAAATTCCTTCCGGTGCTGCTCCATGCGCACGATCCTGATCTGATCGCGCGTATCGAGCACGAGGCCGGGTACAATGACCGGCTGCGCTGGCTGCTCGGTGGCGTGCATGTCGCGCCTGACGACCCCTCGATGTCGCGCATTGCAGGACTTGCCGACAGCAAGGCCTGGCAGGCCGACCGCCAGGCGCAGCGCACGCCGCGCGCGCCGCTCGATTGCGCCGGCATGTCGGTGCCCGCGCTGGCGCGCGCCTGGGTCGAGCAATACTCCAGATCCGAGCGTGACCAGGACGACAATCTGTTCGCGATCATGGATTTCGAGCGCGACCTGTGCGAAGACGATCCCGACAAGTTGATCGATCTCATTCTGGAAATCCTGGAGATCGAAGCCAACCCGGTGCTGCTGTCGCTGCTGGCCGCAGGTCCCCTCGAAGACGTGATCAGCGCCGCCACGATCGACCGCATCGAGCGCGAGGCGCGGAGCAACGAACGTTTTCGTGATCTGCTCGGCGGCGTCTGGTACTACCGCGCGTCCGACGAGTTGAAGGCGCGGCTGGACGCGCTGGTCGGCGAGAGCCGTTGGTAATCCCTGTGCAGACCGTCTGCACGCAGATGCTGGCCGTCTGCACGCGTGCACCCCAATTCCGCTCCAATCCGATCGCATCGAGAGGCTGTAGCTGAAGCGGGTTTTTCATGATCACGCGCCGTCACTTCATTCGCTCCATCGGCGGTCTGTCCGCCCTCGGCATCTCGACCGCCGCCTATGGTGTCGGCGTCGAGCCGGTGCTGCGGCTTCGCGTCACCCGCTATCATCCGACGCCGCGGCAATGGCCGAAGGATTTCCCGCTGAAGATCGCCGCCATCGCCGACGTCCACGCCTGCGATCCCTGGATGTCGCTGGAGCGGATCGAGGGCATCGTCGAGCGCACCAATGCGCTGAAGCCCGATATCATCGTGCTGCTCGGCGACTATGTCGCCGGCCTCCACCACGTCACGCGGCTGATCCCGTCGCGCGAATGGGCGAGGGTGCTGGCCGGCCTCAAGGCGCCGCTCGGCGTCCATGCCGTCATGGGTAATCACGACTATTGGGACGACCGGACCGTGCAGCGGGCGGGGCACGGGCCGACCATCGCGCATCGGGCGCTGGAGGCGGCCGGCATTCCCGTCTACGAGAACGACGTCGTGCGTCTGTCCAAGGACGGCCGTCCGTTCTGGCTCGCCGGGCTCGGCGATCAACTGGCCTATTATCCTTCGAAGCGTTATGGCCGCGCGCACCGGCTGGGCGCCGACGATCTCGCAGGCACGCTGGCGAAGATCTCCGACGATGCGCCGGTCATCCTGCTCGCGCACGAGCCCAACATCGCGCCGCTCGTGCCCGCGCGCGTCGCGCTGCAACTGTCCGGCCATACCCATGGCGGCCAGGTCCGCCTGCTCGGCTGGTCGCCGGCCGTGTCGCCCAAGAACGGCATGCGGCTCGCCTACGGCCACTTCCGCCTGAAATGCGATCTCATCGTCTCCGGCGGCCTCGGTTGCAGCATCATGCCGGTCCGCGTCGGCGTGCCGCCCGAGATCGTCGAGGTGACGTTGGGGCGGACAGGGCTGGTTGTATCCGATAGCGTTTTCGAGCGAAGTGGAGACCGGTTCGCGTAAAGAAAACGCGACCAAGAAAAAGCGACACGCTTGCGCGGCCGGCCGTTTTTGCGCAAAACGGGCCGGTTACCGACAAGCGAAGAGGCTCGCGACGTGACAGCTCATCTCGACGGCGAGATCCGCGATGGCCGCCACCACATGCAGGTCCGCGTCTATTACGAGGACACGGATTTTTCCGGCATCGTCTATCACGCCAATTATCTGCGCTACATGGAACGTGGCCGCACCAATCATTTGCGGTTGATGGGCGCCGAGCAGCAGGCGCTGTTCGAGCAGGCCGAGACCGAAGGCACAGGCTTTGCCTTCGTGGTGCGCTCGATGCATCTCGATTTCCTCAAGCCCGCGCGGATGGACGACGTGCTCGACGTCGTGACCTGGCCGGTCGCGGTGAAGGGCGCCTCGATCATGCTGGCGCAGGAAGTCCGTCGCGGCGGGGAAGTTCTGGTGAAAGCCGAGGTCCGCGTCGCCTTCATCAGCGGCGGCCGCGCCCAGCCGATCCCGAAATCGATCCGCGCATTGATGAAGGCCGATTTGATTTCGTGATCGCCCGATAAGTGATCAGCCGATTTGTGATGGCCTATCGACTCCACCCATTGCGGCGATAGATTGCGGCCCCGACCAACCGATGAGGCCATCATGTCGCGCCCGCCGCTTCCACCCTTCACCCGCGAAACCGCCGCGCAAAAGGCCCGCATGGCCGAGGACGCCTGGAATTCACGCGACCCGGTGCGCGTCTCGCTCGCCTATACCGAGGACAGCCGCTGGCGCAATCGCTCCGAGGTGTTCCAGGGCCGCGAGGCCATCGTCGCCTTCCTCACCCGCAAATGGGAGAAGGAGCACGACTACCGCCTGATCAAGGACCTCTGGGCCTTTGACGAGAACCGCATCGCGGTGCGCTTCCAGTACGAATGGCACGATGGAAACGGCCAGTGGTATCGCTCCTACGGCAACGAGCAGTGGGAGTTCGACGAGCACGGCCTGATGCGGCGGCGCGAGGCGTCGATCAACGACATCATGATCGCCGAGAAGGATCGCCGCTTTCACTGGCCCGCGCCCGGCCCGCGGCCGGCGGATGTGGCGGGATTGGGGCGCGATCCGTTCTGAACTATCTCTCCTAATGGTGAGGAGCCGCGAAGCGGCGTCTCGAACCATGCCGGCCCCGCTACCGCAGCGGGGCCTCGATCCTTCGAGACGCGCGCGAAGAGCGCGCTCCTCAGGATGAGGAGATGGATTTGCGCGCCAGAAACCTCGTGATCGCCCCACCCAGCTTCGCGTTGTCCATCGGCTCCGCCAGTGACTGCCTCGCCTTAGCCACAACATCCTCCGGCGCCTTGCCGTCGCGCAATTCGCAGCACACTTGCGCGAAGTCCACGTCGAACTCGGGGTGAGGCTGCACGGTCAGCGTCGCGCCGTTGGCGTAGAGCAGACCGGCATGCGGGGTGAAGTCGGACGAGAGGATCGTCAGCGCATCACTTGGGGGCTCGATCACCTGGTCCTGATGCGAGGCGGCGATCGCGACTGCTTCGCCGCCAATGACGCCATTCTCCGGCAGCACCTGGTAGACGTGCCGGCCGATGCTCCAGCCCTTTTCCGACTTGCGCACGGTGCCGCCGAGCGCCTGCGCGATCAGCTGATGGCCGAAACAGACGCCGACCATCGGTGTCTTGTTGGCATAGGCGGCGCGCACGAAGTCTTCCAGCGGCGCGATCCAGTCGAGCCCGTCATAGACGCCGGCGGCCGCGCCGGTGATCAGCACCGCTTCGAGCTTGCTCGGATCGGGCAATGCATCGCCATTGGGGATGCTGACGATCTCGACCGTGGCCGCCGGATCCTCGGCGCGGACCATGCGCTCGAACATGTCGGGAAACGAGCCGTGGCGCTCGCGATATTCGGAAGGGACGAGCCCGGTCTCGATGATGGTGATGCGTGCCATGTGCCCTGCTTCGGTTGCGTCGCTATAACACTGCGCCCGTGGCGGCCACGTCAACCGCCTTCGGACGGGCTCTGTCTAATCCTCGAAGCTGTCGAGCGCCTTGCGCATGGTTTCCACGAGATCCAGCGCCACCGGCGACGGACTGCGCTGTGCCGGGAAGACGGCGGAGAATTCGAAGTCGATGCGCGGCAGGAAGCGGCGGGCGACCACGCCGCGGGTGGCGAATTCCCGCGCGGTGAAGGGATCGCAGATCGCAACGCCGAGCCCCGAGGAGACCATGCCGCACATGATCTCCGACAAGGTGGTCTCGACCCGGAGCACGCGGCGAACCTCATGCCGATTGAAGACCTGGTCGACGAGATGCCGGCTCGATGATCCCGCCGACAGCGAGATGAACGTCTCGCCCTCGAAATCGCGCGGCTCCAGCACGTCCTTTTCCGCGAGGCGATGGCCGGTTGGCAGCACCGCGACGCGCGCGGGCGCCGGCAGCCGCAGGCTCGGCAGCCCGGAATGGGCGATGGGTACCTCGGCAAAGCCGATGTCGCATTGATTGTTCAGGACCCAGTCGACCACGATCGGCGAGATCACGCCGAAGAAAGCGAGGTTGAGGTTTGGCCGCTCCTGCAGGAAGTGCCCGGCCAGGCGCGGCAGATAGCCATTCGCGAGCGCCGGCAGCGCGGCGATGCGCAGCGAGCCGGTGCGGCGTCCCCGGATTTCCTCGGCTGCGGCCGTGATGCGTTCGAGGCCGACGAAGGAGCGCTCGACCTCGGTATAGAGTGCCATCGCCGCGGCGGTCGGCACCAGGCCGGTGCCGCGCCGCTCGAACAGCTCCATCTTCAGCAGGGCCTGGAGGTCACGCAGCAACCGGCTCACCGCAGGCTGCGTCACCACCATCAGCTTCGCAGCCTCCGTGACGCTGCCGGTCAGCATCATCGCGCGGAAGGCCTCGACCTGCCGTGAATTGATCCGCGCCATCTCACCTTCCAATCATAACATTTTGGCATGCAGAGGGTGCCATTATTCATTGGACGATGGAAGTATAGGTCTGCGATCTTTTTCATCAGGGCTGGAGCTAGCCCGCTTTTTCGGCAGATTGGAGGGGTTCAAACCTCCAAATCGCGCCAAATCCCACCGAACGGGGGCCGGAGCCCTGGGCCGGGGAGGGGTTTGCGCGGAAGGAAATGCGGAAGGCGACCCAGCCGGAGATTTGTCGGCACGTCACCTCATTCCGGTATGGAGATCGGTCCACATGACAACTTTTCGCCTTCTGACCGCGGTCAGCATCGCAGCGCTCATTGCCGCCCCGTCGGTCGCCTCGGCCCAGCAGAAAACGCTCTATGTCGCCGGCTATGGCGGCTCGTTCGAGAAGACCATCCGCGACGAGGTGATCCCGGCCTTCGAGAAGGAAAACGGCGTCAAGGTCGAATACGTCGCCGGCAACTCCACCGACACGCTGGCCAAGCTGCAGGCGCAGAAGGGCAACCAGCAGATCGACGTCGCCATCGTCGATGACGGCCCGATGTATCAGGCGATCCAGCTCGGCTTCTGCGGCAAGCTCGACGGCCTGCCTGCCGATCTCTACGACGCCGCGCGCTTCAAGGACGACCGGGCCGTCGCCATCGGCATCGTCGCGACCGGCCTGATGTACAACACCAAGGTGTTCAAGGAAAAAGGCTGGGCGCCGCCGACCTCGTGGAACGATCTGAAGGATGCCAAATACGCCAAGCAGCTCGTGATCCCGCCGATCAACAACACCTACGGGCTGGAAGCGCTGGTGATGCTGTCGAAGATGAACGGCGGCGGCGAGACCAACGTCGATTCCGGCTTCAAGATCTTCAAGGAAGAGATCAATCCGAACGTGCTCGCCTATGAGCCGTCGCCGGGCAAGATGACCGAGCTGTTCCAGTCCGGCCAGGCCGTGATCGCGGTGTGGGGCACCGGCCGCGTGCAGAGCTTTGCCAACACCGGCTTCCCCGTCGACTTCGTCTATCCGAAGGAAGGCGCGGCGACGCTGTTGACGACGGCGTGTCCGATCGCCAAGCCCAACGCCTCGCCGCTCGCGGCGAGCTTCGTCAAGATGCTGCTCGACCCCAAGATCCAGCTGGTGATGCTGAAGGATTACGGCTACGGCCCGGTGCTGAAATCGCTGGCGATCCCGCCGGAGCTCGGCAAGATGGCGCCGATCGGCGAGCGCGCGGCCAAGCTCTATAATCCGGACTGGACCGTCATCAACGAGAAGCGCGAGGAGTGGACCAAGCGCTGGAATCGCGAGGTCGAACGCTGACCGGTCGCGGCGGAGACAGCGTCATGGCCTATCTCGAACTCGATCGGGTCGCAAAGCAGTTCGGCGCGCAGACTGTGGTCGAAGACTTCAGCCTGTCGGTGGGGAAGGGGGAGTTCGTCTCCTTTCTCGGCCCGTCCGGCTGCGGCAAGACCACGACCTTGCAGATGATCGCGGGCTTCCTCGATCCCACGCGCGGCGCGATCCGCCTCGAGGGCAAGGACCTGACCGCGATCCATCCGGCCAAGCGCGGTCTTGGCATCGTGTTCCAGAGCTACGCGCTGTTCCCGCACATGACCGCGGCGGAAAACGTCGCCTTCGGCCTCGAGATGCGCAACGTGCCGCGCAATGAGCGCGCCGAGCGCGTGCGTGCCGCGCTCGCGATGGTGGGTCTCGCCGGTTACGAGGACCGCCACCCCCGCCGCATGTCCGGCGGCCAGCAGCAACGCGTGGCGCTGGCGCGGGCGCTGGTGATCAAGCCGAGCGTGCTGCTGCTCGACGAGCCGCTGTCGAACCTCGACGCAAAACTGCGCGAGGAGATGCAGATCGAGCTGCGCCAGATCCAGCGCACCATCGGCACCACCACCATCCTCGTGACCCACGACCAGAACGAGGCGATGTCGCTGTCCGACCGCATCGTGGTGATGAGCCAGGGCAAGATCGAGCAGATCGGCACCCCGCAGGAGACTTATGAGCGGCCGGCCTCGGCCTTCGTCTCGCAGTTTTTGGGCAAGACCAATGATTTTGCCGGAACGATCGACCGGACCGTCGCCCCCACGCAACTGGTGGCGGGCTCCTGGCGCGCACCGGCGCCGGCCGGGCTCGGCGGCCCTGTTACCGTCAGCATTCGTCCCGAACGAATCGGCTTCGGCGATGCCGGCCTCAGCGCAAAGATCATCACGCGCATCTTCCAGGGCAATCACTGGCTGTTCCAGTGCGACAGCGAATGCGGCCCGGCGATCGTGATCCGCCAGAATGACGGCCAGGCGCAGCCGGCCGAAGGCGACGCGGTTCGCCTCACCTGGCAACCTGCGGACATGAGCGTGCGCGCGAGGGCCGGCGCATGAGCATGGCCGCCGAGGAGCGCAGCGTACGCGCGCCGTGGGCGCTGACGGCGCCCGCCCTGATGCTGTTCGTCGGCGTGCTGCTGATTCCGCTGGCGATGACGGTGATGCTGTCGTTCCACGATTGGGGCCAGTACAAGGGCATCGAGCCGGTCTTCATCCTCAAGAACTGGCACGAGATCGCGACCGATCCCTATTACGCCGAAATGTTCTGGCGGACGTTCCGCATAGCCATCCTGACCACGCTGCTCACGGCGCTGCTCGGTGCGCCCGAGGCCTACATCCTCAACCGCATGGACGGCCGCTGGAAGAGCTTCTTCCTGCTGGTCATCCTCGGCCCGCTGCTGATCTCCGTCGTCGCGCGCACGCTCGGCTGGGCGCTGCTGTTCGGCGGCAACAACGGCCTCGTCAACAAGCTCCTGATGTCGCTCGGGGTGATGCGTTCCCCCATTCCCTTCATGTTTACCGAGACGGGCATGATCATCGCGCTCGCGCATGTGATGATGCCGTTCATGGTGCTGTCGGTGTGGGCGGCGCTGCAGCGGCTCGATCCGCAGATCGAGAATGCCGCGATGTCGCTCGGTGCCGGACCCGTCACCATCATCCGCCGCATCATCATGCCGCAGATCATGCCGGGCGTGCTGTCGGGCGCGATCATCGTGTTCTCGCTCTCGGCCAGCGCCTTTGCGACGCCCGCGATCATCGGCGGCCGCCGGCTCAAGGTCGCGGCGACGCTCGCCTATGACGAATTCCTCAACACGCTGAACTGGCCGCTGGGTGCCGCCGTCGCGACGCTGCTGCTGGTCGCGCTGGTCTTGATCGTCGTCGGCAGCAACGCGCTGATCGAGCGCCGTTACGCGGAGGTGTTCCGATGAGACGGAACGGTCCGCTCGCGCTGATCTTCCACACCATCTTCGTCATCGTGATGGTGGCGCCGATCCTGGTGGTCTGTCTCGTCGCCTTCACGCCCGAAGGCTTTCTGTCGCTGCCGACCAACGGGTTTTCGCTGCGCTGGTTCAGGGCGATCGCGAACTACCCCGAATTCATCCACGCCTTCTGGGTCAGCCTCGGGTTGGGCGCGCTGTCGTCCTTCGTGGCGCTGCTGTTCGCGGTGCCGGCCGCGCTGGCGATCGCGCGCTATCGCTTCCGCGGCCGTGATGCGCTGGCGGCGTTGTTCCTGTCACCGCTGATGATTCCGCACGTCGTGCTCGGCATCGCTTTCCTGCGCTTCTTCACCTCGGCCGGGCTCGGCGGCAGCTTTGCCGCGCTGATCATCGCCCATGTCATCATCGTATTTCCGTTCGCGCTGCGGCTGACGCTGGCGGCGGCGACCGGCATGGACCGCACGGTCGAGATGGCCGCAGTGTCGCTCGGCGCCGGCGGCTGGACGCTGTTTCGTCGCGTGACCTTGCCGCTGATCCTGCCCGGCGTCATCAGCGGCTGGGCGCTCGCCTTCATCCAGTCCTTCGACGACCTCACCATGACCGTCTTCCTCGCGGCACCCGGCACCGAGACGTTGCCGGTGCGCATGTTCCTTTATATCCAGGACAACATCGATCCGCTGGTGACGTCGGTCTCGGCCTGCGTGATCGCTGTGACCATGACCGCCCTCATTCTGCTCGACCGCTTCTACGGGCTCGACCGCGTGCTCGCAGGCAAGGGCGGAGATACGGGGCGATAGGAGAACCCATGTCAGGAGAATACGACGTCGCCGTCGTCGGCGGCGGACTGCTCGGCTCCGCCATTGCCTGGGGCCTCGGCCGGCTCGGCAAGCGCGTCGCCGTGCTCGACGAAGGCGACATCACCAAGCGCGCCTCGCGCGCGAACTTTGCGCTGGTGTGGGTGCAGAGCAAGGGCCTCGGCATGCCGGCCTATACGGTGTGGACAGTCCAGGCATCGCAGGCATGGGGCCGGCTTGCGTCCGAGCTGAAGCAGCAGACCGGGCTCGATGTTGCCCTTCAGCAGAATGGCGGCTTTCACCTGACGCTCGGCGAGGACGAATTCGGCCAGCGCACCGAGCTCGTCAAGCGCATGCACAATCAGGTCGGCGCCGCCGATTACAAGATGGAGATGCTGCGGCCCTCCGAGATCAAGAAGGCGCTGCCGCTGATCGGGCCCGAGGTCTCCGGCGGCAGCTATTGTCCGCTCGACGGTCACGTCAATTCGCTGCGCACGTTCCGCGCGTTCCATACCGGCTTCAAGGCGTTCGGCATCGACTATTTTCCGGAGCGCCCGGTTTCGGCAATCAGCAAGAGCGGCGGCGAATTCCGCCTGACCACGCCGAAGGGCGAGCTGCGCGCTGCCAAGATCGTGCTCGCCGCCGGCAATGCCAACCAGACGCTCGCGCCGATGGTCGGCCTCCATGCGCCGATGGGCCCGACCCGCGGCCAGGTCGTCGTGACCGAGCGCACCATGCCGTTCCTGCCGCATCCGCTGACCACGATCCGCCAGACCGACGAGGGCACGGTGATGATCGGCGACAGCAAGGAAGACGAGCTCGACGACCGCACGCTGAAACATTCGATCAGTGCCGTCATGACCGATCGTGCCCAGCGCATGTTCCCGCATCTGTCCCGGCTCAACGTGGTCAGGAGCTGGGCCGGCATCCGCGTGATGCCGGAGGACGGCTTTCCGATCTACGACCAGTCGGAGACCCATCCCGGCGCCTTCGTCGCCTGCTGCCATTCCGGCGTGACGCTCGCCTCCAACCACGCTTTCGAGATCGCGCGCATGGTGGCGCAGGGCGCGCTCGAGCCCGAGCTGGTCGGCGCGTTCTCCGCCAGCCGCTTCGGCCGCGCGGGTGCCGCGAACAACAGCGGCTATTAGAGATTCCAAAGGAGCCATGAGGCATCCCATGTTCAAGAGATCCGAACAGGACAAGCGTGCGCAGGTCCAGATCTTCGTCGACGGCGTGGCCGTCGCGGCGCGCCAGGGCGACACTGTCTCCGCTGCGCTGTTGGCGTCCGGTCGCGACGTGCGGCGGTCCACCGCCGTCAGCGGCGCGCCGCGTCTGCCTTACTGCATGATGGGCGTGTGCTTCGACTGCCTCGTCACCATCGACGGCGTCGGCAACCGCCAGGGTTGCCTCGTGCCCGTCGCCGAGGGCATGCAGATCGAAATCCAGAAGGGCAAGCGGGAGATTGGACGATGAGCGTGGCTCCCAAGCGTGAAGACTACGACGTCGTGGTGATCGGCGCCGGTCCGGCCGGGCTTGCTGCTGCGGCGACCTCGGCCGGCGCAGGTCTGACGACGCTGATGCTCGACGAGAACATCGGCCCCGGCGGTCAGGTGTTTCGCGCGATTTCCTCGACGCCCGTGACCGACCGCAACCAGCTCGGTGCGGATTATTGGGTCGGTGCTGATCTCGTGCAGGCGCTGCGCGCGAGCAGTGCCGAGGTCATTCATCGCGCCACGGTGTGGAGCCTCGACCGCAATCTCGACATCGCCGTCTCCATCGGCGGCGCCTCCGCCTTCGTTAGGGCGAAGCGCGTGATCCTCGCGACCGGCGCGCTGGAGCGGCCGTTCCCGATTCCCGGCTGGACGTTGCCGGGCGTGATGACCGCCGGCGCGGCGCAGACCATGCTGAAATCATCGGCGCTGGTGCCTGACGGCCGCACCGTGATCGCGGGGCAGGGGCCGCTGCTCTGGCTGCTCGCCGCGCAGATCCTGCGGCTCGGCGGCCGCATCGACCGCATCCTCGACACCACCGGGCGCGGCAATTATTTCGCGGCGCTGCCGCACGCCTTCGCGTTCCTGACCTCGCCCTATTTCGCCAAGGGCCTGTCGATGATGCGCGAGGTCAAGGCCAAGGTGCAGGTCGTCTCCGGCGTCACCGAGCTTGCGGCGTCGGGCGACGGCCAGCTTGCGAGCGTGAGCTATGTCGCCGGCGGCAAGCGCGAGACCATTCCAGCAGATCTGCTGCTGCTGCATCAGGGCGTCGTGCCCAACGTCAATCTGGCGATGGCGGCCGGTGTCGAGCATCGCTGGGATGATCTGCAACTCTGCTGGTCGCCGGTGCTGGATGCGAGCGGCAATTCGTCGGTCGCCGGCATCGCGATCGCCGGTGACGGCGCGGGCATCGGTGGTGCCAATGCCGCCGTGGTCCGCGGTCGCATCGCCGCGCGTGCGGCGGTCGAAGCGCTTGCGCCCGCAGTTGCGGCGAAGCTCCCTGCAATGGCAGCGCTGCGTGCCGATCTCGCCAAGGCCGAACGCGGCCGCGTGTTCCTCGACACGCTGTTCCGGCCCGCGCCGCAGTTCCGCATTCCCTCGGGCGATACCATCGTCTGCCGCTGCGAGGAGGTGACGGCCAAGGACGTCCTCGATTCCGTCGCGATCGGCGCGACCGGGCCGAACCAGCTCAAGGCCTATCGCCGCACCGGAATGGGCCCGTGCCAGGGCCGGCTCTGCGGTCTCACCGTCACCGAGCTGATGGCGCAGGCGCGGGCTAAGACCCCGCAGGAGATCGGCTACTATCGACTGCGCGCGCCGGTGAAGCCGATCACGCTCGCCGAGCTCGCCGCCGTTCCCAAGAGCGAGGCCGACGTCAAGGCCGTGGTGCGCGGATGACGCGAAACGTGGATGCGATCGTCATTGGCGGCGGCATCCATGGCTGCTCGACCACGCTGCATCTCTGTCTCGCCGGCCTGAAGCCGGTGCTGATCGAGAAGGATTATGCGGGCCGCCACGCCTCCGGCGTCAACGCCGGCGGCGTGCGTCAGCTCATGCGGCACATCCCGGAGATTCCGCTCTCGATCCGGTCGATGGGGATCTGGGAGAAGATCAATGATCTCCTCGACGACGATTGCAGCTTCGAGAGCTACGGCCAGGTGCTGGTCGCCGAGAACGAGGAGGAGCTCGCGGCTTGCCGTGCGCGCGTCGCCGAGCTCAACGCGCTCGGCTTCACCCATGAGGAGCTGATCGACGCGGCTGAATTGCGGCGGTTGGTACCGGCGGTCGCCGAGACCTGTCCCGGCGGCGTGGTCTCGCGCCGCGACGGCGCGGCCAATCCGGCACAGACGACGACGGCGTTCCGCCGCAAGGCCGCGCAGCTCGGCGCTGCCGTGCGCGAGGGCGTCGCCGCCAGCAACATCCGCTACAGCGACGGCCTCTGGCATGTCGATGCCGGCACGGAGACCTTTGCTGCGCCGGTGCTCGTCAATGCCGCCGGCGCCTGGGCCGGCAGGATCGCGGCCGATCTCGGTGAGCCCGTGCCGGTCGAGACCGTGGCGCCGATGCTGATGATTACCTCGCGCGTGCCGCACTTCATCGATCCCGTCGTGATCCTGCGCGGCCGAAAACTGTCCTTCAAGCAGTTCAAGAACGGCACCGTGCTGATCGGCGGCGGCCATCTGGCGACACCCTATCAGGATCGCAACGAGACGGTGCTCGACTGGAAGAGCCTTGCGACCAGCGCGCAGACCGTGTTTGAGCTGTTCCCGGTGATGCGTAGCGCGACGATCGTCCGCGCCTGGGCCGGCATCGAGGCCAAGATGAAGGACGATATTCCCGTGTTCGGGCCGAGCAGCCGCCACAGGGGGCTCTACCACCAGTTCGGCTTCTCGCTGCACGGCTTCCAGCTCGGTCCCGGCGCCGGCGCCGTGATGGCGGAGCTGATCGTCAACGGCGGCACGCAGACCAGAATCGGCGATCTCGGCATTGATCGCTTCCATCCCTCCACGCTCTAAACTCAAGAGGACATCATGAGCATCACCCGCAGCATTCGCACGCCCATTCAGCACCGCGCCGTCGAAGCCAACGGCTTCGTCTTCATCGGCGGCACCATCGCCGACGACATTTCGGGCTCGATGGGCGACCAGACCCGCAACATCCTCGGCAAGATCGCCGGCTACCTGAAGGAAGCCGGCACCGACAAGAGCCGCGTCGTCAGCGCCTCGATCTTCGTGACCGACCTCTCCAAGAAGAACGAGATGGACCCGGTCTGGACCGAGTTCTTCGGCGACAACCTGCCGACCCGCGCCACCGTCGGCGTCGCCGATCTCGGTGGCGCGCTGATCGAGGTGGTGGTCACCGCGCTCAAGGGCTGAGCGCGCTTGCCGACGAAGGGACGACAGCGCCTCTCGCGCGGTCGTCTCCTCGCGCCGCGCCTTGATCTCGCCCTTCGAAGGGAATACTTGGAGGGTTCGTCAACCAGGATCTTCGCAGCCATGGATTTCACCCCAACCGCAACGCCCATCCGCCTTGCTCACGGGGAATTCCATGCCTGCTTCAATCATCCTGTCGAACCTGTCGCTGTCCACGCCTGACGGCCGTTCTCTCCTCTCCAACGTCGATCTGACATTCGCGGCCGAGCGGACCGGTCTCGTCGGCCGCAACGGCGTCGGCAAAACCACGCTGCTTGCCTCGATCTCGGGGCACCATCTTCCCCAGTCAGGACTCGTTCTCGTCAACGGCAGCATCGGCCTGCTGCGCCAGGACGTGCAATTGCCTGCAGGTGCGACCGTGGCCGACCTGTTCGGCATACGGCCGGCACTGGACTTGCTGCGCCGGGCCGAGCGGGGCGATGCTTCGGTCGACGACATCGCGGAGGTCGACTGGACGCTCGAAGCGCGGCTCGAGGCCGCGCTGGCACGCCTGGGGTTCGATCCGTCGCCCGACACGGGGCTGTCGTGCCTGTCCGGCGGACAGATCACGCGGGTTCGGCTCGCTGCGCTGATCTTCGCCCGGCCGGACTTCCTGTTGCTGGACGAGCCCACCAACAATCTCGACCGGGATGGACGGAGGGCCGTGATCGACCTGCTGCAAGCGTGGCGCGGCGGCGCGATCGTCGTCAGCCACGACCGGAACTTGCTCGAAACCATGGATGCGATCGTCGAACTGACGTCGCTGGGCGCAACCCGATATGGCGGCAATTGGAGTCGTTACCGCGAGCGAAAGGCCATCGAACTCGCGGCCGTCAGGCACGATCTCGCGCATGCCGAGAGGCGTCTTTCGGAGATCGACGGCAAGGCGCAGGAGGCCGCGGAGAAGAAAGCGCGCAAGGACAGCGGCGGGCGGAAGAAGCGAGCCAAGGGCGACATGCCGCGCATTCTCGCGGGCGCGCGCAAGGATCGCAGCGAAGATACCGGCGGCAAGACCGCACAGATCGCCGAGCGGCAGCGCGCGGAGGCGCGCGAGGCCGTTGACGCCGCGCGCCGCCGCATCGAGATTCTTCAGCCGCTGTCGGTGAAGCTGCCCGTGACGAGCCTGCCGGCGGGCCGGGAGGTGGTCTCGCTCGACGGCGTCAGCGCCGGCTATCAACCGGAGCGGCCGATCTTGCGCGATCTGTCGTTCTCGATCGTCGGACCCGAGCGGGTCGCCCTGGCGGGGCCGAACGGCTCGGGCAAGACCACGCTGCTGAAGCTGATCGCGGGCGACATGCGGCCGCTCGCCGGCATCGTGCGGGTTCGGCCCGACTTCGCTCTGTTCGACCAGAAGGTCAGCCTGCTCGATCCCGGAATCTCGATCCTCGGGAACTTCCAGCGCCTTAACCCGAAGGCGGGTGCGAATGAATGTCATGCCGCGCTGGCGCGGTTCATGTTTCGCGCGGATGCGGCCTTGCAGATCGTCGGGAGCTTGAGCGGCGGACAGATGTTTCGCGCAGGGCTTGCCTGTGTGCTGGGCGGTTCAGCGCCGCCCTCGCTGCTGATCCTGGACGAGCCGACCAATCATCTCGACATCGAGTCCATCGAAGCGGTCGAAGCGGGCCTGCGGGCCTATGACGGCGCGCTGCTCGTCGTCAGCCATGACGAAGCATTCCTGGAAGCGATCGGGATTACGCGGCGGATCGATCTTGCCGCCCAGGCGCTGCACAATGGCGGGATCCTCTGATCCCGCGTGGCGATTTGGATATGGCAGTGATTTTCAAAAACCCGACGCCCTGCCCCCAGCGCGTCGGGTGGAAAAAATGAGTATCAATCGGTGATCCCAATCCGATTGTTGTGACGCGTGCCGCATCACTTTGCTACTCCGGGAAACTACCGCGTTGGAACCGGGCTTTGCCTTCCTCGCGCGTGTCTACGAGGCAGCGCTTCCACCCGGCTCCAGTGCTTCGCCGATCTCCAGCGGATGCGCCATGGTCTCGTGCAGCGCCTCGCGGTCGAGCTCGCCTTCGGAGATGCTGATGACGACGCAGGCAACGCCGTTGCCGATCAGGTTGGTCAGCGCGCGGCATTCGCTCATGAACTTGTCGATGCCGACCAGGATCGCGATCGACTGGATCGGAATGTCGGGCACGATCGACAGCGTCGCGGCGAGCGTGATGAAGCCGGCACCGGTGACGCCCGAAGCGCCCTTCGAGGTGATCATGGCGATGCCGAGAATGCCGAGCTCCTGCCAGATGGTCAGGTGGGTGTTGGTGGCCTGCGCCAGGAACAGCGTCGCGAGCGTCATGTAGATGTTGGTGCCGTCGAGGTTGAAGCTGTAGCCGGTGGGAATGACGAGACCGACCACGGAGCGCGAGGCGCCGAGATGCTCCATCTTCTGGATCATCTGCGGAAGCACCGTCTCGGAGGACGACGTGCCGAGCACGATCAAGAGCTCGTCCTTGATGTAGGCGATGAAGCGCAGGATCGAGAAGCCGGCGAGCCGCGCGATCGCACCCAGCACCACGAGCACGAACAGCATGCTGGTGAGGTAGAACGTGCCGATCAGCGCGGCTAGATTGAGCAGCGAGCCGAGGCCATAGGCGCCGACCGTGAACGCCATCGCACCGAACGCGCCGATCGGCGCCACGCGGACGATGATGCGGATGATGCCGAAGAACATCTTTGCGGCCTTGTCGATCGCATCCGCGATGGGCTCGCCGGCCTTGCCGAGGAAGGCGATGGCGAAGCCTGAGAGGATCGAGATCAGCAGCACCTGCAGGAGGTCGCCGCGCGCGATCGCCCCCAGATAGCTGTCGGGGATGATCGCCATCAGATGGGCGACGATGCCTTCTTCATGGGCCTTGGTGACGTAGGTCGCGACCGACTTCGGATCGATCGTCGCGGGGTCGATGTTGAAACCGTGTCCGGGCTGCAGGATCTCGCCGACCAAAAGGCCGACGGCGAGCGCGACGGTCGAGACCGTCTCGAAATAGATCAGCGACTTCAGCCCGACCCGGCCGACGCGTTTGAGGTCGCCCATCGAGGAGATGCCGTGCACCACCGTGCAGAAGATCACCGGCGCGATCATCATCTTGATCAGCGCGATGAAGCCGTCGCCGAGCGGCTTCAGGGCCTTGCCGAGATCGGGGTAGAAATAGCCGATCAGCACCCCGAACGCGATGGCGATCAGCACCTGCACATAAAGGATCTTGTACCAGGGCTGATGCCGGCGGTGGATGGCTGGCTGGATCGCGACTTGTGTCATAGGCTGGGCCCTGGAACGCATTGATCTTGCAAAGATTTGAATCTTTGCATCATGTGATGGTCACCGCAGAAGCGACAATCACATTTTTGTCGGATCGCACGACGATCGATCGCTGCACCGCAATGGGGGGAACATGTCGACAGCAACCGGCTCGGACGAGCAAGCACAGAGCTATTTTCCGCGCTGGACGCTGAAGACCTCGGGCGTGATCATGCCTGAGGAGCGGCTGTCATGGGGCCAGACCGTCGTCTCCGGTCTTCAGCATTGCGTCGCGATGTCCGGCTCGACGATCATCGCGCCGTTGCTGATGGGCTTCGATCCCAATGTCGCGGTCCTGTTCTCCGGCATCGGCACGCTGATCTTCTTCGTGATCGTCGCCGGGCGCGTGCCAAGCTATCTCGGGTCGAGCTTCGCGTTCATCGCCGTCGTCATCGCCGCCACGGGCTATGCCGGACATGGGGCGAACCCCAATATCTCGGTCGCGCTCGGCGGCATCGTCGGAGCCGGCGTGCTCTACGGGGTGATCGCGCTGGTCGTGATGTGGTCGGGGGGCGGCTGGGTCGAGAGGCTGCTGCCGCCGGCCGTCACCGGCGCCGTGGTCGCGGCGATCGGCCTCAACCTCGCGCCCGTGGCGGTCAAGGCGGTGAGCGCCAACGCCTTCGACACGGGGATCGGGCTCGCCACCGTTCTGATCATCGGCGTGGTTGCGGTTGCAGCTCCCGGCCTTTGGCGCCGGCTGCCGATCATCCTCGGCGCAATCGGTGGATACCTCTTGTACCTGCTGTTTGCGAACGGCCTCGGCTTCGGCAAGCCGATCGACTTCGCGCAGCTGAAGGCCGCGCCGTGGATCGGCCTGCCGAACTTCACCGCGCCGACGTTCGAGGCCAATGCCATCTTCCTGATTGCGCCGGTCGCCATCATCCTCGTCGCCGAGAACCTCGGTCACATCAAGGCCGTCGGCGCCATGACGGGCCGGAGCCTGGACGCCTATCTCGGGCGCGCGCTGTTCGCCGACAGCCTGGCGACCATCGTCGCGGCCTGCGGCGGCGGCACCGGGGTCACCACCTATGCCGAGAACATCGGCGTCATGGCGGCGACGAAGGTCTATTCGACATTGCTGTTTGCCTTCGCCGCGATCGTGTCGATCCTGCTCGGCTTCTCGCCGAAATTCGGCGCGCTGATCCTGTCGATCCCAGGGCCGGTCATCGGCGGCCTCTCGATCGTGCTGTTCGGACTGATCGCGGCGATGGCGGGCCGGATCTGGGTCGAGAACAAGGTCGACTTTGCAAATCCTGCAAACCTGATCACCGCCGCCGTGGCGTTGACCGCGGGCGCGGGCGACCTCACGCTCAAATTTGGCGCATTCACGATCGGCGGCATCGGCACCGCAACCTTCGGCGCCATCATCCTCCATCAGATCCTGACCTCGCCACTGGCGAGGCGTGCGGAATGAATCCCTGCGATGCGCTGGAGGGATGGAACCAAAAGCGCCGCCCGCCGATGAAGAGGCATTCCGGAGAGAACTCATGCCGCAACCCGATCGCTCGACTTCGTTTCCCTCGCGCCTTGTCGGCCAATACGCGCTGGTGACCGGCGCCTCCCAAGGCATCGGCCGCGCTGTCGCCATCAGGCTCGCCCAGGAAGGTGCGACCGTCGCCATCAATTATTTCGAGAACGAGGAGCGGGCGGAGGAGACGCTCGCGCTCGCGCGGGCAGCTTCGCGCGCTCGCGGCCACGGCGAGGGTGATCATTGCATCGTCAGGGCCAATGTCGGTAACGAGCAGGACATTGCCGCGATGTTCGAGGCGATCCTTTCGCGCTGGAAGCGTCTCGATTGTCTGGTCAACAATGCCGGCTTCCAGGTGGAATCGCCGAGCGAGGCGCTTGACGTCGAAACCTATCGCCGCATCATCGACGTCAACCTGAACGGCGCCGTGCTCTGCGCGCAGAAGGCGCTCGCGCATTTCGTGGCGCGCGGGGGAGGCGGCAGCATCATCAATTGCTCCAGCGTGCACCAGATCATACCGAAACCCGGCTATCTCGCCTATTCGATCAGCAAGGGCGGCATGGCCAACCTGACGCGCACGCTGGCGCTGGAGTTCGCCAGCCGAGGCATTCGCGTCAACGCCGTGGGTCCCGGCGCGATCGACACGCCGATCAACGCGGCCTGGACCGGCGATCCGGAAAAGCGCGGCGTCGTCACCAGCCACATTCCGATGGGGCGCGTCGGCACGCCGGAGGAGATCGCCGCCGTGTTCGCCTTCCTCGCTTCGGACGATGCGAGCTACATCACCGGACAGACCCTCTATGCCTGCGGAGGCCTGACGCTGTTTCCGGAGTTTCGCGAGAACTGGGCGAGCTAGAGCGTTTTCGAGCGAAGTGGACACCGGTTCGCGTGAAGAAAACGCGTCAAAACAAGAATCGAGAGCTTGGGTTCTGATTCAATCAGAACCGAAAATGCTCTAGAAACGTGGGTTCACGGACGAAATCACGAACTCATTGGCCGCGTCAGAAATCTCCTGCGAGCAGGTCGTAGGAGCCCCTGCTGCCGCGGACGTACTTCCTGGCCGCGGCGGCACATATCAAGTCGCGATTGCGATCGAACGCGTTCAGGAATCCCGATTCGGTCGCATCGGCGCCCGGTTGAATCCGCTTCAACGCGCCTTCGTCGATGAAGAACGAGGCCTCGATGGCGCTGTCGTGTCCCCAGAACCGCACGGCACGCCGTGTCTGGTCATATGAGCGACTGTGATTTGGAAAATCAATCATGGTTCGGGCCGATCGGGTTGCAGGTGCCGTGCGCCTTCACGCCGTTTGAGCCGGCGGCACGGCTGGGTGGCCGACGCCGGGCTTGCGTGCGTCAGGAACACGGACGTTTCGTCGAGGCCTGACAAGAGAGAGCCGGTTGCGCCTCTTTCAAATGATGATCCGGCGACAGGGTTACAACCCGCTGCGGTGCTGCTCGGGACAAATAGTCCGTCGCAAGCCTCGCTATTTTGCGAAGAGTGCCTATATCCCCTCGATCACCGCTCGCCCCTCGGCCGTTATCGGTGACTGAGAGCATTGCGCTCCCGCCGCGACCAAGAGGCGGTCAATATGTCGGATTCCCCCGGATTCATCCTTCGCGAGTGGCTCGTACCTCCGGTCTTGCTGCCGGCCTTCTTCGTGCTGTTGATCGCCGTTTCGATGTTGATCCAATGGTAGTCGGCTTCGGCGTGGCTTCGCATGAGGATGCTCTCGCGACAGAGCTGCACCACCGCGCACGATCTCCTTGTGAGCGCGAGCTGGTCGAACGCCGACCTCGGGCCGGTCGTCCGCCGCGCGCCGAGAATTTCAACGAAAGGAGGCGGCATGTTCAAATTTCTACAGTATCGCGCAAAAGCGGCCGCGTACGGCGAACTGGCCAGGAGTTCGCCCGGCAAGGATGATACCCGCAAATTCGAGAAACTGCAGGATAGCCTTGCTTGGCGCGCGGACAACGAGCAGGTTCTCGCTGACCAATACGCGGATGCAGTCCGCGCCGGTGAGGCGGAGCGACTGCGTGGCGCAGCCCTCGCGGCGGAGGAGGAGCGCGTTTTGCGCTGTCTCGGCGCGGCCGTCATCATGCAATGGAATTCCCTGCCGACGACGCTTCAGCGGGAGATCTTCGACACCGCCGGTTCGGTCGGAACATTGTTGGACACGGCGGCGCTCCGCGGGCAGATTGCCCGGTTTCTTCACAAGCATAGGCATGACACCGATCCCGCCAAGATCTGACGGGAGACGCGTTCGGGGCAGAACAAGCTGGTGCGCGAGCCTTCGCCGCCGGCATTTCGCCGGCACGGATCGATCCGTTGCCCGCTTCGGGGCGGCGGTCCGGGAGTGATCTGGCAAAATGTCGCGGCGCGAACTACATCTGCGCCATGGCAAATGCTCCGCTGGCAAACCGACCGCTGCAGGACTTCGTCGACCGGCACGAAAAGCTGTTCGTGCTGACCGGCGCCGGCTGCAGCACCAATTCGGGCATTCCCGATTATCGCGACGGCAACGGCAACTGGAAGCGGACCCAGCCGGTCAACTTCCAGGCTTTCATGTCGGAGCAACATACCCGTCAGCGCTATTGGGCGCGCAGCCTGATCGGCTGGCGTCGGTTCGGCCGGGCCAAGCCGAACGATGCGCATCATGCGCTGGCCCGGCTCGAGGCGAACGGGCGCTGCGGGATGCTGCTGACCCAGAACGTCGACCGGTTGCATCAGTCCGCCGGCCACCGCGAGGTGATCGACCTGCACGGCCGGCTCGATCTGGTCCGCTGCATGGGCTGCGGAGCGAAGACGTCGCGCGAGGAATTTCAGCACGCGCTTGGGCGCGCCAATGCGACGTGGCTGGCGCTCGATGCCGCCGATGCACCGGATGGCGACGCTGATCTGGAGCACGAGGACTTTTCGTCCTTCCAGGTGCCTCCTTGCGACGCCTGCGGCGGCATCCTCAAGCCTGACGTGGTGTTCTTCGGCGAGAACGTGCCGCGCGAGGTCGTCGCCGCCGCGCAGGATCATCTGGCGCAGGCCGACGCCATGCTGATCGTCGGCTCGTCGCTGATGGTCTATTCCGGATTCCGCTTCGTAAAGGCTGCCGCGCAGCGCAACATTCCGATTGCGGCGGTCAATCTCGGCCGCACCCGCGCCGACGATCTGCTGACGCTGAAGGTCGAGGAGCGCTGCGAAGCGGCGCTTGCATTCCTGCTCTGATCGCGGGGCTCGCGAACACGCCTTGCCTATTGCATAGGTGCCAAGCAGAATGGCTTGGTGCGGCGTTCCCAGTCATCCATGGCATGGAAATTGCTGCGCTTTCGACGACAGTTTCGACGATCAGCCGGAGAATTTGGAATGCTTGAGGGAGCCGAGGTGCGGCTTGCCGTCGATATCGGTGGCACGTTCACCGACATCGTGCTGGACGTGGGTCAGGATCGCAAGACGCGCAAGCTGCTGACGACGCCGCAGCGGCCCGAACAGGCGGTGCTGGATGGAATGCGTCTCATTCTCGCCGACGCACGTGCCCACATCAGCGACATCGATGTCTTCATTCACGGCACCACGCTCGCGACCAACGCCATCATCGAGCGCCGCGGTGCCAAGACGGCGCTGATTGCGACCGAAGGCTTTCGCGACGTGCTCGATATCGGCACCGAGAGCCGCTACGACCAGTATGATCTCACCATCGACAAGCCGAGGCCGCTGGCGCCGCGCAGTCTGCGTTTCACCGTGCCCGAGCGCGTCGATGCGCACGGTGCCGTCCGTCTCGCGCTCGACGAAGCGTCGGTGCGCGCACTCGCGCCGAAATTGCGCGAGCTGGGCGTCGAGAGCGTCGCGATCGCCTTCCTGCACTCCTATGCCAATCCCGAGCACGAGCGGCGTGCGGCCGCGATCCTCGCCGAGGAGATGCCGGGCATTTCCGTGACGGTGTCCTCGGCCGTCTGTCCCGAGATTCGCGAGTATGAGCGCACATCGACCGCGGTCGCGAACGCCTATGTGCAACCCTTGATCGACGGCTATCTCGCCCGCATGGCCGACGCCTTGCAGGTCGAGCAGTTCCGCGGCGCGATCTATCTCGTCACCTCCGGTGGCGGCGTCACGTCGATCGAGACGGCGCGGCGCTTTCCGGTGCGTCTCGTCGAGTCCGGGCCTGCCGGCGGCGCGATCTTCGCGGCGCAGATCGCGGCACGGCTCGGCGAGAGCAAGGTGCTGTCCTTCGACATGGGCGGCACCACGGCCAAGATTTGCCTGATCGAGAAATACCAGCCCGAGACCTCGCGCGTGTTCGAGGTCGACCGCGCCGCGCGCTTCCTGAAAGGTTCGGGCCTGCCGGTGCGCATTCCCGTGATCGAGATGGTCGAGATCGGCGCCGGTGGCGGCTCGATCGCCCATGTCGACGCGATGAAGCGCGTCACCGTCGGGCCCGAGAGCGCCTCGTCGGAGCCGGGCCCGGCCTGCTATGGCCGTGGCGGCCAGCGTCCGGCCGTGACGGATGCGGACGTCGCGCTCGGCATGATCGATCCCGATGCTTTCGCCGGGGGCACGATCAAGCTTGATCCGGAGCTTTCGAAAAAGGCTCTGCTGAGCAGCGTCGGCGAGCCGCTGGGCCTGTCGGCGGAAACCGCGGCCTATGCCGTGCATGAGGTCGTCTGCGAGAACATGGCGAGCGCGGCGCGCGTCCATGCGGTCGAGCGCGGCGAGATTGTCGGCCAGCACACCTTGATCGCCTTCGGCGGCGCCGCGCCGCTGCATGCGGCGCGGGTTGCCGAGAAGATCGGCGTCTCCCGGGTGATCGTGCCGTCGAATGCCGGTGTCGGCTCGGCCGTTGGATTCCTGGCAGCTCCCATCGCCTATGAACTGGTGCGCAGCCGTCATGTCCGGCTCGATGATTTCGACACCGAGGCGGTCTCCGACCTCTTGCAGGAGATGGTGACCGAGGCGCGCGCATTGGTCGAGCCTGGCGCGGCCGGTGCGCCGGTGCGCGAGCGTCGTTCCGCCTTCATGCGCTATGTCGGCCAGGGCCATGAGATTTCGGTCGAGCTGCCGAACCGCCGGCTGACGGCGGCCGATCTCGCCGGCCTGCGCGGGAAGTTCGAGGCGGACTATGCCGCGATGTTCGAGCGCTCGATCCCGGGCGCGGCGATCGAGGTGCTGAGCTGGTCAGTGCTCGCAACCACCGATGCCCGCAATCCGGCCGCCGTCGCCGCCGTCGCGCGCAAGCCGGCCGGCAAGGCGAGCGGCAGCCGAAAATTCTTCGACGGCCGGGCGGGCGAGGTGATCGAGATCCCGCTCTATCGCCGCGAGGACATGGCGCCGGGCGCGACCATCGCGGGCCCCGCGGTGATCGCGGAGGACGAGACCTCGACCTTCGTCTCCACCAGTTTCGACGCCCATATCGACGGTGCGGGCAGCATCGTCATGGAACGGAAGGCGGCCTGATCATGAGCAAGGCAAACGGCGCGAGCCTGATCGATCTCCAGATCATGTGGCACCGGCTGATCGCCGTGGTCGAGGAGCAGGCACAGGTGCTGCTCCGCACCGCCTTCAGCCCGATCGTGCGCGAATGCGGCGATCTCTCCGCCGGCGTGTTCGACCTCAAGGGCCGCATGCTGGCGCAGGCGGTGACCGGCACGCCAGGCCACGTCAACTCGATGGCGGAATCGGTCAAGCACTTCATCAATCACTTCCCGATCGAGACGATGAAGGAAGGCGATGCCTACATCACCAACGATCCCTGGATGGGCACCGGCCACCTCAACGACTTCGTCGTCACCACGCCCTGCTTCAAGGACGGCAAGCCGGTGGCGCTGTTCTCCTGCACCAGCCATCTCATGGACATCGGCGGCATCGGCTTCGGCCCCGATGCCACCGACGTGTTCATGGAGGGGCTCTACATCCCCATGCTGAAGCTGATCGACCAGGGCGTCGTCAACGAGACGCTGATGGCGATGATCCGCACCAACACGCGACTGCCGATCGACACCGAGGGCGACACCTATTCGCTCGCCGGCTGCAACGACGTCGGCTGCGAGCGCCTGGTCGAGATGA
The DNA here is from genome assembly GCF_006658625.1 of Bradyrhizobium sp. UNPF46. Taxonomy (NCBI): domain Bacteria; kingdom Pseudomonadati; phylum Pseudomonadota; class Alphaproteobacteria; order Hyphomicrobiales; family Nitrobacteraceae; genus Bradyrhizobium; species Bradyrhizobium sp. UNPF46. Next base: position 20,789 of record NZ_LFJB01000010.1, on the reverse strand, counting down.
TGACCGAGTTCGGCATCGACACGCTCGACGAGCTCGGCGACTACATCTGTGACCGCTCGCGCGAGGCGGTGCTCGCCGAGATCGCGAAGCTGCCGAAGGGCAGCTGGCGCAACACCATGGTGGTCGACGGTTACGATGCCCCGGTCACGCTGGCGGCGACGCTGACGATCTCGGAGACGGGCATCCACGTCGACTTCGACGGCACGTCAGCGGCCTCGAAGTTCGGCATCAACGTGCCCATGTCCTACACCACGGCCTACACCGTGTTCGGCCTCGGCTGCGTCGTGGCCTCGCAGATCCCGAACAATGCCGGCTCGCTCTCGCCGCTGACGGTGTCGGCGCCTGCGGGCGCGATCCTCAATGCGCCGAAGCCCGCACCGGTCGCCTCGCGCCACATCATCGGCCAGATGTTGCCCGACGTCGTGTTCGGCTGCCTGCGCCAGATCATCCCCGAGCGCGTGCCGGCGGAAGGCACCTCCTGCCTGTGGAATCTCAACGTGCGCGGACAGACCCGCTCCGGCGTCGGCGGCAACTACGGATTCTCGATGGCGGTCACCTCCAATGGCGGCACCGGCGCGCGCTTCGGCAAGGACGGATTGTCGGCCACCGCCTATCCCAGCGGCGTGCGCGGCACGCCGGTCGAGATCGCGGAGACGCAGACCCCGCTGATCTTCTGGCGCAAGGAGCTGCGCCCGGATTCCGGTGGGGCGGGGCGCACGCGCGGCGGCCTCGGCCAGATCATCGAGGTCGGCAGCGGCGTCGATGCGCCGTTCGACATCCTCGCCGCGTTCGACCGCATCGATCATCCGCCGCGCGGGCGCGACGGCGGCAAGAACGGCGAGGCGGGCTATGTCGGCTTGAAATCGGGCAAGAAGCTGCGCGGCAAGGGCTTTCAGCAGGTGCCGCCGGACGACCGGCTGGTGGTGCTGACGCCCGGCGGCGCCGGCATCGGCGATCCCGCGACGCGCGAGCGGGCCGCGGTCAAGGACGATATCGAGAGCGGGCTCGTGTCCGCCGACAACGCAGTTGCAGTTTACGGGTACGCGCGCTGACACGTCTGCGCGCGTGGTAACAAACGGAGGGGCTCGATGATCACGCGACGGAACTTCACCACGGGCGCAGCGACGCTGCTCGCCGCCGGCCACATCTCGACCCGCGCCCGCGCGGCGACGACGAGCTGGGACATGTCGACGGTCTGGCCCGACGGCAATTTCCACACCCAGAACGCGATGGCCTTCGCCGAAGAGGTGAAGAAGCAGACGGGTGGCGCGGTCGCGATCACCGTGAAGGCCGGCGGCCAGCTTGGCTTCAAGGGGCCCGAGCATCTACGCGCCGTGCGCGACGGCCTGGTGCCGCTCGCCGACGTCCTCAACATCCAGCAGGTCGGCGACGAGCCCTTCATGGGCGTCGAGAGCATCCCGTTCCTGTGCGGCTCCGTGGACGAGTTGAAGGTGCTGCACAAATACGTGCGGCCCGAATACGAGAAGATCGCCGCGCGCAACAACCAGAAGATCCTCTACATCGTGCCGTGGCCGACGCAGTATCTGCACCTCAAGGCGAAGGTCGCCGACGTCGAGGGCCTGAAGAACATCAAGATCCGCGTGCCCGACAAGAATGCGGTCGATATGCTCAATGCGATCGGCATGGCGGCCGTGATGATCCCCTGGGGCGAGACGATCCCCGCGCTCGCCTCCGGCGCGGTCGCCGGCGTCTCCACCTCCTCGGTATCGGGCGTCGACGGCAAGTTCTGGGAATTCCTGAAATACGTCTATCCGACCAACCACGTCTGGTCGTCGCAGATGCTCACCGTCAATCTCGACTCCTGGAAGGCGCTTCCTGCAGATCAGCAGAAGCTGGTTGCGGATATCGCGGCGAAGATGGAGCCCGGCTTCTGGGCCAACTCGCTCAAGGCCGACGTCGACAGCCTCAACCGCCTCAAGGAGGGCGGCATGGAGGTGGTGCCGGTCTCGGACGCCATGATGACGGACATCCGGGCCAAGACCGCGCCGCAGCTGGATGCTTTCCTCAAGCGCGTGCCGGCCGCGGACAAGCCGGTGCGGTCCTATCTCGCCGAAATGAAGCGCGGCTGAGGGCAGCGCCGTGGTGAGCGCTTCGTCCGAAGCACCGCAGAGTCTCAATGCAGCGGCGCCCGCGCCGCTGCGCATCCTGCTCGACGGCATCGATCGCCTCGGCCGGCTCGACGGCTGGATCGGCGGCGGCTGCCTTCTGACGCTGACGCTGCTGATGCTGTGCGAGGTCGCGACCCGCTTCCTCTCGAACTTCCTGCCGTTCTTTCCCCCGACGATCTCGATCGCCTGGGAGTATTCCTCTTATCTCATGGCGGCGTCCTTCACCTTCGGCGCCGCCATGACCTTGCGCGTCGGCGGCCACATCCGGGTCGTGCTGCTGCTCAAGAACGCACCCGCGCCGGTGCAGCGCGCGCTCGAGATTCTCTCGGCGGCGGCCGGCTTCGCCTTCATGGCGTTCCTGACCTCGGCCATGGCGAAGTTCGCCTTTGCAGCCTACACCCGCGGCCAGGTCTCGACCTCGAGCGATACGCCGCTGTGGTTTCCGGAAGCGGTGGTCACCTTCGGCATGCTGCTGCTGACGCTCCAGTTCCTGGCGCGCGCGATCCAGGCCGTGCTCGGCCTGCCGCTGGAGGACCACCGCATGAAGGCCTCGCCCGTCGAATGACAGCTTTGCTCGCTCCCGGATTCAAGCTCGCATGACCATCGAAGTCGTCGCCCTGTTCGCGATCCTGTTCGCGCTGCTGGCCTGCGGCGTGTGGATCGGCCTCACGCTTGCGCTCACCGCGACGCTCTTGCTTGCGATGTTCCGCTCGATCCCGCTCGACAAGCTGCTGCCGCAATATGCCTGGAACATCCTGACCACGCAGGAATTGCTGGCGCTGCCGCTGTTCATCCTGATGGGCGAATTGCTGTTCCGCACCCGCCTGTCGCGCTCGCTGTTCCAGGGCCTGGCGCCCTGGGCCGGGCTGCTGCCCGGCCGCCTGCTGCATGTCAACGTGATCGGCTGCACCATCTTCGCGGCGATCTCGGGCTCGTCGGCGGCGACCACGCAGGTGATTGGCCGCATGTCGCTCAACGAGCTCACGCGCCGCGGCTATTCCCGCGACATCGCGATCGGGTCGCTCGCCGGCGCCGGCACGCTCGGCTTCCTGATCCCGCCGTCCAACATCATGATCATCTACGGCGTGCTCGGCGACGTCTCGATCCTGAAGCTGTTTACCGCCGGCGTGCTGCCGGGGTTCCTGCTCGCCGCCACCTTCATGGCCTGGGTGATGCTGCACACCACGCTCAAGCCCGCGATGGTGCCGGAGACCGAAGCGAAACTTTCGCAGGTCCCGTGGAGCGAACGCTTCGCCGCGTTGAAGGATCTCGCGCCGGCGCTGTTCCTGATCGCCTGCGTGCTCGGCTCGATGTATGGAGGGCTCGCGACGCCGTCCGAGGCGGCGGCCGTCGGGGTGCTCGGCGCCGCGCTGGTCGCATGGGCGCAGGGCGCGATGTCGCAGCAGGTGATCCGCGACGTGTTGATCGGCTCGGTCGTGACCTGCTCGATGATCGCGCTGATCGTGTTAGGGGCCTCGATCCTGGGCAATGCCGCGGCGTTCCTCGGCATCCCTCAGGCGGTGGCGGCGTTCGTCAAGGGGCTCGGCCTGTCGCCCTTCATGCTGATCGTGGTGCTGGTCATCTTCTATCTCGTGCTCGGCTGCTTCCTCGACGGCTTCTCGATGATCGTGATGACGCTGCCGATCGTGCTGCCGATCGTGAAGGGGGCCGGCTTCGACGAGGTCTGGTTCGGCGTCTTCCTGGTGCTCGCCGTCGAGATGGCGCAGATCACACCGCCGGTCGGCTTCAACCTGTTCGTGATCCAGGGCCTGACGGATGACGGCCTCGGCTACATCGCGCGCGTCACGATGCCCTATCTGATGATCATGATCGGCTTCGTGCTGCTGCTGACGCTGTGGCCGGGCATCGTCACGGTTCTCCCGCGGGTGCTGTACGGGTAAACGGGTCGACTACCATTTGTTGTGGTGCCCGACGGGCAAAACACGCCAGCGCTGGGTCGATAGCCCCAGGCAAAAATATTCGAATTTACAGAAGTTCGGTTTTGCCGTACAAGCCGACGCATCCCGCCCGCCACATGGGGCGTTTCGCGATCGTCACGAGACGCGGGCCGGGATGCGGTGGCCGCGACGGCGTCGGCGCGAATGGTGGCTGCAGGGCGGGAGACCGTGAGCAGCGACGGGCGCGATACGACACGGCGTCGACAGCGTCTCAGTCCGGTCTCGATGGCGAGCGCACGCCAGCAATCGGGAACGCGGAGGGGGATGTGCGCGGACGGAGAAGTCGTGTGGTCCTGACGCCCGGGGTCTGTGCGTCAAGTCCTGCGGAGATGTGGCCGCCAACCGGCGCCGCATCAATGATCCGCAAGGCGACGGGGGCAATAGTGCATCGCTCCCCGAGGAGAGCACGAAGGACACCGTGAAAACCATCGCGCAGGGAAGGCCGGGCGACCGGCACACCTGTCGTCCAACCCCGTGCGCATTTTTCGCACGCGGGACTTCGGGTGCCAGCCGGCGCCCGGCCTTCCCTGCGCCCTTGCTTTCAAAGGGTGCGAGACCAAAGCAAAGCTCGGGCGAAACACGCCGCGAGAATAGGCAGTCTTGTCCATCGCTCAACAACAGTCTCGTGCCCCGGACGCAGCGCAGCGCGCCCCCGGCGATGCGAAGCATCGTCCGGTGCCGCGTGGTGCGCTGCAGAGCCGGGGCCCATGCGTGAGCGGAACATGAAGCCTGCTGGGTCCCGGCTCTGCGCAGCAGCGTAAGAACGCTGCAGCGCGTCCGGGACACGAGAGAGGCGCGTTAGGGCGATGTCGTGTCTCCGTCATTGCAAGCAGCTCCTGCGACGAAGCAATCCAGGGTCTGACCGCCGAGGGATTTTGGATTGCTTCGCTGCACTCGCAATGACGGAGTCCAATTTGCCGTCACGACTTTACCGCGCATGCCATACGGCTTGCTGCGAACGAGAAGCGGCTGCAACATTGGTGCGATCAAGGCTGCCGGCGCGCGACCGCGAACGGCTTTGGCATTGCAAGCCACACGTCGACTATCCAGCGGTTGAGGTTGCTTTGCGGTTTCCCGCACAGGATGGGTTTTTGCCGGAAAGCGTCATCCAAAAGCGATTCCATCGATCGGATCGATGCTCTCTCTTTAGGCAAATTAAATGCTTCGGCGCTTACCTGAAGTTCACAGGTTCGATTTTTGCGAATGCCATTTTGGAGGCTCCCATGCGGAACAACCTTCCGGTCACGACCACCGAATATCCGATTACCGACGAAACCCTGATCGTTTCCCACACCGATACGAAAGGGAAGCTGACCTACTTCAACGATCAGTTCGTGGAAGCGGCCGGGTTTTCGGAGGCCGAGTTGATGGGGCAGCCGCACAACATCATCCGTCATCCGGATATGCCGCCCGCCGCCTTCGAAAATCTGTGGGCGACGCTTAAGCAGGGCAAGCCCTGGTCGGGCGCCGTGAAGAACCGGCGCAAGAACGGTGACTTCTACTGGGTGCTGGCGACCGCCTCTCCGATTCGGCAGAACGGACAGGTCGTCGGATACAGCTCCATCCGCACCAAGCTGCCCGCCGACCTGCGTGCCGAGGCGGAGCAGGTGTATGCGATGATTCGCGAGAACAAGCCGCACAATTACAGGCTGGATGCCGGCATGATTCGCCGACGTTCGCCGCTTGATCGACTGTCCATCTTCACCGGCACGCTCAACGCGCGCCTGGTCACACTCGTCACCATCCTGTCGTTGTTCCTGCTGGTGATCGGCGCCATGGGCTTGCAGGGGACGCGCCAGAGCAATTCGCGGCTGCAATCGATCTACGAAGACCGTGCGGTGCCGCTGGCGCAGCTCTTCGAGATCAATGACCGGATGAGGGACAACACGGTGCTGCTGTTCGAGGCGGCCACCAATGGACGGGCCGGGAAGCCGGTCGAAGGGATCGCAGCCAAGGTGAATGCCAATTTGGAGAAGGTCGGGAAGGCCTGGGCCGACTACATGGCGACTTACCTGACACCGGAAGAGAGAAGCGTTGCCGACAGCTTCACGCCCAGGCGCATGAATTATGTCGAGCAAGGACTGAAGCCGGCGCTGTCGCTCTCTGCCGAGCGCAAGTACGAGGAGCTGGCCACCTTGCTGGCCGGGCGGGCGCGCGAATTGTACGAGGCGGCGAAGACGGATCTCGACAAGCTCGTGGCGATCCAGGTCAAGGAAGCCAAGGCGGAATATGATGCGGCCGAACACGAATATGGCTGGCTGGTCGGCGGTGCGCTGGCCCTCCTGGTGGCGAGCATCGCCATCGGCGGGCTGGTGAGTCGGCAGACGATCCGTGCCATCGTCCGGCCGCTTCGGCGCCTGAACGATGCGATGCTCAGCATCAACCAGGCCAAGCTCGACAACCGCATCGTCGTCGAACGCGACGACGAACTCGGCGAGGCTCTGCGAAATCTACAGACGTTGCAGGCCATCGTTCGATTCGATCGCGACGAGCTGAAGGCGACGGAGAAGCGTGCGGCTGCCCAGCGCAAGGTGGAGATGATCAAGCTCGCCGGCAATTTCGAGAGCGCGGTGGGCGAGATCATCGAAACCGTCTCGTCGGCCTCGACGGAGCTGGAGGCCTCGGCGAACACGCTGACCTCGACCGCCGAGCGTGGAGAGAAGCTTGCGACGATGGTTGCGGCGGCTTCCGAAGAGGCCTCGACCAACGTGCAATCCGTCGCGAGTGCGACGGAAGAGCTGTCATCTTCCGTCAACGAGATCGGCCGCCAGGTTCAGGAATCTGCGCGGATAGCCAACGAGGCGGTCGAGCAGGCCCGCATCACCGACCAGAAAGTCGGTGAGCTCTCGATGGCAGCGGCGCGGATCGGCGACGTGGTGGAGCTCATCAACACGATCGCGGGCCAGACCAATCTGCTCGCATTGAACGCGACGATCGAGGCCGCGCGGGCCGGCGAGGCCGGCCGCGGCTTTGCCGTCGTCGCCTCCGAAGTGAAGGCCCTGGCCGAGCAGACCGCCAAGGCCACCGGTGAGATTTCCCAGCAGATTTCCGGCATTCAGGGGGCCACTCAGGATTCGGTCAATGCCATCAAGATGATCGGCACTACGATCAAGTCCTTGTCGGAGATCTCGTCGACCATCGCGGCGGCGGTCGAGGAGCAGGGCGCCGCGACCCAGGAGATTGCGCGCAACGTCCAGCAGGCCGCGCAAGGCACGCACCAGGTCTCGTCGAACATCGCCGACGTCCAGCGTGGCGCGACCGAAACCGGCTCGGCCTCGGCGCAGGTGCTCGATGCGGCGCAAGCGCTTTCGAGCGACAGCAACCGGCTGCGTACGGAGGTCGATCGCTTTCTCGACAGTGTCAGGGCCGCCTGAGCGAATGATGAGAGCGCATGTCCGCGACCTGCCCGCGGACCATGCCGATCTGCAACAAGTCGTTGTCTCACCTGCGGGGACAACGACTTGTTCGACAATCCGGCGCGGCGTTCGGTCCGGCCTACGCCGCCGCCTTCTTGCGCGCCAGCTCGGCCTTGTACAGCTCGAACTCCTCCGCAACCGCCTTCGCAATCGACGGCCGCTGGCGCAGACGCTCGTAATAGGCCTTCACGTTCGGCCATTTCGCAAGATCGATCGGCGGCGTCGCCATGGTCCAGTTGATGACGGTGACGAGATAGGCGTCCGCCACGCTGAAATGGTCGAGCAGGAAGTCGCGGCCCTTCAGGTAATTGTCGAGATAGTCGAGCCGCGACAGGTTCTTCTCCAGCGCATAGGCCTTGGTTTCCTGCGGCGCCTTGCGGTCGAGCACGGGGATGAAGAGGCCTTTGTGCAACTCGGTGCCGATGAAGCAGAGCCATTGGTGCAGGCGGGTCCGATCGATGCCTTCGGCGGCGCCGAGCCCCGATTTCGGAAAGCGATCGGCGACGTATTGCAGGATCGCCGCGTTCTCGGTGAGAATCACGCCGTCGTCGGTGCGCAGCGTCGGCACCAAACCGATCGGATTGACGGCGCGGAAGTCCGAGCCGTCGTTCAGCACGGTCTTGGTCGGCGGGTCGACCTCGAGATAGTTCGCCTCGGCACCGGCTTCATACAGCGCGACGCGGGTCGCCATCGAACAGGCGAGCGGCGAGAAATAGAGATCCATCTGTAGCCTCCTTGGCAATTCTCTTGAGTTTTCGCTCAACCTGGCCAGATTGATTTTTGTACTGTCTTGCATAATATGGGGTCGGTCAAGGATTATTTTGCGAGATGGTACAAAAATCAAAACCGCCAGCTGTTGCCAGCGAGCCCGAGCGCCGCGGCGAGCCCAAGCGCCGCGGCGAACCGAAGCGCCGCGGCCGCCCCCGCGCCTACGAGCCGGAGGTCGCGCTCGGCAAGGCGCTCGACCTGTTCCGCAAGCAGGGCTTTGCCGCGACGTCGCTCGATGATCTGAGCGAAGCCACCGGCATGAATCGCCCGAGCCTCTATGGCGCCTTCGGCGACAAGCGCGAGCTCTACATCAAGAGCTATCAGCGCTACCGCGAGGAGGCGCGGGCCTCCATGGCTGAGATCTTTCGCGAGGACATGCCGGTGCGCCAGCGGCTGGAGCGCATCTTCGCCTCCGCGCTGAACATCTATCTGTCCGGCGAGACCGGCCCGCGCGGATGCTTCACGGTGGTGACGGCGGCATCCGAAGCCGTTGGCGATCCCGAGATCCGCGCCATGGTGCTCGACGGTCTCACCGAGCTCGACAAGGCCTTTGCGAGCTGCTTCCGCCGCGCCAAGGAGAAGGGCGAGTTGCCGGAGAGCGCCGATCCGGTCGTGCTGGCACAGCTCGCATCCGCCACCGTCCACAGCATCGCCATCCGCTCCCGCGCGCGCGTCTCACGCAAGGAGCTGGAGGCCATCGTCAAGGGCGCGATCGACGTGATGCTGGGAGCTAAGCAGTAGCTGTCGTCCCGGACAAGCGTAAGCGCAGATCCGGGACCCATACGCCGCAGCAGGAGTTTGGCGACGACTCGGAGTTACCAGTCAGCGCTACAACCACTGCCTGTGGTTATGGGTCCCTGCGCCCGTGCGCAATTGCGCACTAGGCAGGGACGACCGCGAGCAGGTGGCGCGATCGCGCGTCCAATTACGCCGCGCGAATCTGCGCGAGGAAGCGATCCACCTCATCCCGCAGCCGCTGCGACTGTTTCGACAGCTCGACCGCCGAACCCAGCACTTCCTCCGCCGCCGTACCCGTCGCGGCGATGCCGGCGGTGACACCGGAGATGTTTTGCGAGACCTCGCCGGTGCGGGCGGCGGCCTGCTGGACGTTCTTGGCGATCTCCTGCGTCGCGGTGCCCTGCTGGCCGACGGCAGCGGCGATCGCGGCGGAGATTTCATCGACTTGCTGGATCGTCGCGCAGATCGACTGGATGCCGTCCACCGCGCCGGTGGTCTCACCCTGCACCGCCGTGACCTGCGCCCCGATCTCCTCTGTCGCCTTCGCGGTCTGGGTCGCGAGTGCCTTGACCTCGGAAGCGACCACGGCAAAGCCGCGGCCGGCTTCGCCCGCGCGCGCCGCTTCGATCGTCGCGTTCAGCGCCAGCAGGTTGGTCTGTCCGGCGATGCCGTTGATGAAGGAGACGACGTCGCCGATCTTCTGTGCGGCCTCCGCCAGGCTCTGCACGCGCGCATTCGACTGCCTGCCGTCGCTGGCGGCCTTGCCGACCACCTCGGTGGCGTGAGCCAGGCGCCGGCTGATCTCGGTCATCGAGGAGGACAATTCCTCGGCCGCTGCCGCGACGGTCTGCACATTCTCCGAGGCCAGCGCCGAAGCCGAGGACACCGCGCCCGTCTGCTGCCGGGACTGCTCGACGATCGCCGACATCGAGCGCGCCGTGTGCTCCATCTCGACCGCGGCCGCGGACACCGTGGTGACGACGTCGCGGATGCTGGCCTCGAAATTGTCGGCAAGCGCGGCGAAGGCGCGTCGCTTCTCCGCTTCCGACTGCGCCTTGGCTTCCAACTGCTCGGTCTGGAGCGCGTTGAATCTCACGGCATTGTCGCGGAACACCGTGACCGCCTTCACCATCGCGCCGACCTCGTCATTCGCCTTGCTGGTGGGAACGGCGACGTCGGTGCGCCCGTCCGCGAGTTCGCGCATGACGGACGTGATGGAGATGATCGGACGCGAGATGCTGCGGGCGATGAGATAGCCGACGATCGCGGCCAGCACGAGGCCGAGTGCGGCGATGCCGATGGCGAGCAGCCAGGCACGGTCGGCGGAGGCTTCGTAATCGGCATTGTCCATTACCAATTCGACGGCGCCGAGCGGCTTTCCGGAGAAGTCCTTGATCGGTCCGAGCAGCGATGCGACCGGAATATTGTCGAGCCTGGCCTGCTTCACGGTGAAGCTGCCTGCGGTGGCGCGGCCATAATCGGCCGCCTCGAAGAAGCTCTTGCCCTTCAGCGTGCCGCCGAACAGCTTGAAACCCGCGCCGTCGGCAAGATGGAAGGCGATGTCGACGTGGCGGTTGGTCTTGAAATCGTCGAGGAAGGACTGGCCGAAGGTCAGGCCGAATTCGACCGTGCCGAGTTGCTTGCCCCCTTGCGCGATGGGCACCACGCCTCGGATCCCGAGCCCGGCCACGCCGCCCTCGAGCCCGACCACGATCTTGTGCTCCTGATTGGCGACCAGGACCGTCTTGCGGAAGCCGGAGAGATCATCGCCGAACTTCGCGGGCTGATGCACGCGCAGGAACGAGGTCGCCGGCGCCACATGGAACTGGAACTGCTCGACCCCGTATTCCGATTTGGTGGCGGCGAACACCGGCCCGAACAGGGCCATCAGCGCGTTGCGGTCCTGCCTGGCCATCGCATCCTGCGTCGCCGGCATTGCGGCCACCACGGTGCTCATGGCGGCGGCGCGGTGCGACTCCTCCGCGATCCGCGACAGCAGGGCATCGTAATGACTGCGCAGCTCGCGCTGGTCGGCGCGGTCGATGATCCCGGCGATGATCCACATCGCCCCCAGCACGGCGAACAAGGCAGTCGCCGCCGCCGTCACCGCGAGGGCAACCGTGATCCGCATCCTGAGGCCGAGGCTCGCGCGCATGTCCGACTCGTTCTTTGACCGTTGGTTAAGAACGCTTATCAAGTTCTCGCTAAGAGAGCGTGAACGGGATACCGTCGGAGCGCGGTGGTTGTGGGGGCGCGCCTAATAGCCCCTGGCCCGGTCCACCACGTTCTCCAGCGCACCTCGCGCCTCGAACCGCGCGATCTGCTCGGCGACATAGACCGAGATCGCGTCCGCATCGGTGTCGGCGGCGTTGTGCGGCGTCAGCACCACCTTGGGGTGGGTCCAGAACCGGCTGTCCGCCGGCTGTGGCTCCTGCACGAAGACGTCGAGGGAGGCGGCGCCCAGCGTGCCGTCGTCGAGGCAGGCCAGGATATCGGCTTCGTTCTGCAAGCCGCCGCGGCCGGCATTGATCAGCACCGGCGCGCCGAGCGGGCTGTTGCGGTTGAGTTTCGCGAAGAGCTCGCGGTTGAGGATGCCGTGCGTCTCAGGCGTCAGCGGCAGCAGGCAGACCAGGATGTCGGTCTTGCTCAGGAAGGCATCGATCTGCTCTGCGCCGTGGAAGCATTCGACGCCGTCGATCATGCGTGGGCTGCGGCTCCAGCCGGCGACCCGGAAGCCGAGCCGCCGCAGCACGTCGGCCGCGTCCGCGCCGAGCGTGCCCAATCCCATGACGCCGACCGTCACCGCGCTGGCCGGCCATTGATATCTGGGCTCCCAGCGTTTTGCGCGCTGAGACTCCCGCAAATAGAGCTCCTGGCGGTGGTGCATCAGCACGTGCAGCACGACATATTCGGTCATGCGGCCGGTCAAGTCGGGCACGGCGACGCGGACCAGCGGCACGTCAGGCAGGCTCTTGTCCGCCATCAGCGCATCGACGCCTGCACCCAGATTGAAGATGGCCCGCAGATTGGGAAACGAGCCGAGATCGCCGGGCACAGGTTTCCATACCGCGGCATAGTGCACCTCGGCCGGATCGAGCCCGGCATCCGGCAGCAGCACCACGCGGCGACCGCCGCAGACCGTGTCGAACCGGGCCTTCCAGCGCTCCGGCAGCCAGTTCTGCTGCGTGCTGTTGATCAGGACGGCCAGTGTGCCCATGGTCATTCGAAGTGCCTCGTCAGGTTCCGCTCAAGAAGGCCCTCTTGGCACGACCCGCCGGCTTTTTCCTGCTATTTTTTTCCGCAGCCCTGTCGGAGCGGGGCAGAGTGAACCGTCTTCAGAACAAGACACGAGGAAAATGTCGCCCATGCTTTATGCAATCCTTTGCTATCACGATGAGGACTTCGTCGGCTCCTGGAGCAAGGAGCAGGACGAGGCCGTCATGAAGAAGCTCGCCGTGGTGCAGGAGAGGCTGACCAAAGAGGGCCGGCTCGGGCCGGTCGCGCGGCTGTTGCCGACCACGGCAGCGGCGACCTTGCGCAAGGAAGATCCGCCGCTGGTGCTCGACGGCCCCTATGCCGAGACCAAGGAGCAGCTGCTCGGCTTCTACATCGTCGACTGCAAGAACCTCGACGACGCGCTCGACGTCGCCCGCGACCTCGGCGCTGCCAATCCTGGCGGCGCCTATGAGGTGCGCCCCGTCGGCGTGTTCCGGCCCGGAGGGAATCTGACGTGAGCGAAGCCGATACCGGCTGGATCGAGACCGCGCTGACCTCGGCGCGCCCCCAGGCGGTCGGTGCGCTGCTGCGTTATTTCCGTGATCTCGACACCGCCGAGGAGGCATTCCAGAACGCCTCCTTACGCGCGCTCAAGAGCTGGCCGCAGAACGGGCCGCCGCGCGATCCCGCGGCCTGGCTGATCATGGTCGGCCGCAATGCCGCGATCGACGAGGTGCGCCGGACCCGCAAGCAGCAGCCGCTGCCGGAGGACGACCAGGCGATTTCGGATCTCGACGACGCGGAGGGCGCGCTGGCCGAGCGGCTGGACGGGTCGCATTATCGCGACGACATCCTGCGGTTGATGTTCGTCTGCTGCCATCCGCAGCTGCCGGCGACGCAGCAGATCGCGCTGGCGCTGCGCATCGTCTCGGGCCTCACCGTGAAGCAGATCGCGCGCGCCTTCCTGGTCTCGGAGGCGGCGATGGAGCAGCGCATCACGCGCGCCAAGGCCAGGATCGCGGAAGCCGGCGTGCCGTTCGAGGCGCCCGGCGCCGTCGAGCGCTCGGAGCGGCTCGCGGGCGTCGCGGCGATGATCTACCTGATCTTCAACGAGGGCTATTCGGCGAGCGGCGACACCGCGGCGATCCGCACACCGCTGTGCGAGGAGGCGATCCGTCTGGCCCGCCTGCTGCTCCGGCTGTTTCCGAGCGAGCCCGAGATCATGGGGCTCACCGCGCTCATCCTGCTGCAGCATGCACGCAGCGCCGCGCGCTTTGCGGCGGACGGCACGCTGATTCTGCTGGACGACCAGGACCGCTCGCTGTGGAACGGGACCATGATCGCGGAGGGGCTCGCGCTGATCGACAAGGCAATGCGCCATCGCCGCAGCGGTCCCTATCAGATCCAGGCCGCGATCGCCGCGCTGCATGCGCGCGCCAAGACGCCCGAAGAAACCGACTGGGCCCAGATCGACCTGCTCTATGGCGCGCTCGAGCTGGTGCAGCCTTCGCCCGTGGTGACGCTCAACCGTGCCGTCGCGGTCTCCAAGGTGCGCGGGCCGCAAGCTGCGCTCGATCTGATCGAGCCGCTGGCGCCGAAGCTCGCGAGCTACTTCCACTTCTACGGCGTGCGCGGCGCCTTCCTGATGCAGCTTGGCCGCAGCGACGAGGCCCGGATCGCCTTCGATCGCGCCATTGCGCTCGCCAACACCTCCGCGGAAGCCGCCCACATCCGCATGCATCTCGATCGCCTGATCCGGGACAGCCAGCCGAAGGCAAAGCAAGGCGCGAAGGCGACCTGACGCGCGAGACCCTCTCCGCCGTCATGCCCGGCTTGACCCGGGCATCCACGCCCGGCCATGACGAAAAGATTCGTCCGCCCTTGTCGGCCCCCGCCGTTCCCGTTCGTCCTTTGCCCGTATCCACGGAGCCATCCATGCTGAAAGCCATTGCCATCATCGCCATCGTGCTCGCCGCCGGCCTAGCCGGGGTTCTCGTCTTCGCCTTGACGAAACCCGACACATTCCGCGTCGAACGCTCGCTCGCCGTGAAGGCGCCGGCCGATGCGATCTATCCGCAGGTGGCCGATTTCCGCCGCTGGACCGGCTGGTCGCCCTATGAAGCCCGTGATCCCGCCATGAAGCGGACCTTCGGCGGAACCGCTGACGGAAAAGGCGCGACCTATGCCTGGGACGGCAACAACAATGTCGGCGCCGGCCACATGGAGATCCTCGAGGCGAGCGGGCCATCAAGGCTTCGCATCAAGCTCGATTTCGAGCGGCCGTTCGAAGGCCACAACACCGCCGAGTTCACCTTTGTGCCGCAAGGCGATGCCACTCTGGTCACATGGGCGATGTACGGTCCGGCTCCGTTCATGTCCAAGGTCATGCAGGTGTTCATCGACATGGACAGCATGATCGGCAAGGATTTCGAGGCCGGCCTCGCCAGCCTGAAGAAGCTGACCGAGAAGCAATAAGCTTCACTGCAAACGAAGAGGAGAGAAAACGATGCTCAATGCCTATCTGTTCTATCAGGACACTTGCGAAGCCGCGTTCAACTTCTACGCCAGGATTTTGGGCGGCAAGATCGACGCGATGATGCGCTCATCGGATGCGCCGCCGGACACGCCTGCCGCGCCCGGCCGCGAGAAGACGATCATGCATGCGCGGATGTCGCTGCCCGACGGCAGCGTGCTGATGGCTTCCGACGTGCCGCCCGAGCACTTCAGCAAGCCGCAGGGCTTTTCGATCTCGTTCACGGTTAAGGACCCCGCAGACGGTGAGCGCAAGTTCAATGCGCTCGCCGACGGCGGCACCGTCACCATGCCCTTCAGCAAGACGTTCTGGGCCAAGGGCTTCGGCATGTGCGTCGACAAGTTCGGCATTCCCTGGATGGTGAACTGCCCGGCGGAAGGAATGTGACGCGTAAGACTGCGCACATGATTGATTGAGCAACGGTCCCCTCTCTCCATCGTCGCGGGAGAGGGGATGAATGGATTTGTCGCGTCACGCTCGGAACGGTCGCGAGCCGCTCAGCGGATCGATCCGGTCACGTCTTCGTCCTGTCGCGGCTGAACGCAGCGCGGGCAGATCACGAGCTTGGTGCCGAGCTGCTTGTCGCGCTCCGCTTCGATCTCGTCATACACCGCCCACCACGCTTCCGAGTATGGCCGCAAGGTGCCGAGCACTCTTTCGCGCTCCTGATTGGGATCGTTCGCGGCCGGCGCAGGGGGCGGTGCGCGCCGCTTGCCGACATGGGGGCGGTGCAAGCTCTTGTTGGGGTCTTGGCCGAGGCCGTCCCAAGCGATCGGACGACGCTCCTGCGCCGGCGCGACTGCACATCCAAGCAGCGCTGTGCAGAAAGTGAGCAAGACAATGCCGTGTCGCATCATGCCGGATCCAGACCTCGGTGCGTAACGTGCAAGCGCCGTTTAGGAAGCTCACATCGCGTCGATCAAATGGAACTTAACGCAAATCGGTTGGCCGGCATGGCCGCGGAATGAACGAACGATTCACATCACTTTGTGCGAGCAGTGAGGCCGCTTCGTGAAACAATGCGGATCGCATTGCACAACAATTGGCGCAATATTGGGCTGTGATCTGCACGTTAGAATCGCTATTGGTGATTCATAAAATCTACAAACTGGGGTGGACGTCACTTGGAAGGGGAGCGACCGATGGCGGCGGCGCTACAGATCAATTTTGCCCTATGGGGGATGCTTATCTGCGCCAGCATGAAGCTGGTGCCGGTGATTCAGACTCTCTACTGAAGGCAGCCACAGCGTGATGGCGTAGAGCCCGGTGCGAATAAATCGCCAGCACCAGGGAACCTGCCTTACGGCCTCGGGCCAGCCAAGTGCCTTCAAGTCAGGCGCCCTTCATGTGACGCGGTTCACAGGAGTCATCGACGTCACATTCGTGGCGGCTGTCGGACGCGTCAGCGGCAGCGCGGGTAGATCGCGGCGAGATCGCGCCCTTTCAGCAGGAGCAAGCGCGAGGTGAGGCCGCCGCGGCGGCTGATCCAGTCGCGTACCGGGCCGGGATAGGCCGCAAGCACTGCAACCGATGCTTCCGGCTCGGCATAGAAGCGACCGCGCCGGTCCACCGAACGTGCCGCGTGGAAGCCGAGCACGGCGCGCTTGGTGACGCAGATGCGCTCATCCGGCACGATGCTGAGCACCAGTGTGCAGGCGGACAGGCAGGGACCGTCGATGACTACGCGCTCGCCGCTCTCGCGCACCTTCTCGAACAGATCGAGGAACGGTCCGACCTGTCCCCCCGGAGACTGGATGATGCGGATTTCGGCGACGGCAGGGGTGATGGCGACGAGCACGGATGCGAGCATCAGGACCTTGAGGAAAATGACGCGTCGCATGGCACTCTCCACGAATTCGATTCCGGTGGGCAAAGCGTAGCGTGCCCACCATCTGCACCGCAAAATTCGGGATCGATGGTGGGCACGGCGCGTTGCGCCTTTGCCCGCTCTGCGAATCCCGTGCCTATCCGTTCCGCCTTTGCCCGCGCAGCGTCGGCAGGCCGATACCCGCCGCATCGAAGCCGCCATCAACGGCCAAAATTTGTCCGGTGATGTAGCTCGCGCTGCCCGAGCAGAGGAAGTAGATCGCTTCGGCAAGCTCTTCCTCGAGGCCGTAGCGGTTGAGCGGAATGGCGTCGTGATAGTCGGCGCGGATCTCCCTGCTGTGCACCTGCTTCGCCATCGCCGTGTCGACCGGTCCCGGCGCGACCGCGTTGACGCGGATGTTGAGCGAGGCGAGCTCGACCGCGAGCTGCTTGGTCAGGTGCGCCAGCCCGGCCTTGCTGGTGCCGTAAGCCGAGCGCAGGGTCGAGGCGCGCACTGCCGAGATCGAGGTGATGTTGACGATGGCGCCGCCATGGCCCTCGCGCATCAGGGGCACCGCCGCCTTGGTGCAAAGGAAGGGACCGGTGAGATTGACTTCGAGCACGCGGCGCCAGTCGATCTCGGATGTTTCCATCAGCGGCGCGAACACCGCGATGCCGGCATTGTTGACGAGCGCATCCAGGCGGCCGAACCGGCCCGCGACCGCCTCCATTGCATCGCTCACTGCGGCTGCGTCCGAGACGTCGCAGGTCAGTGCCAGCGTCGCCTCGCTTTGGTCGATTTCGGCGACCGCCCGGCCGAGCAACTCGCCCTCGATGTCGAGCAGCGCCACACGCCAGCCCTCGGCCAGGAACTTCTTCGCGGTCGCGAGCCCGATGCCGCGCGCGGCTCCAGTGACGAGAGCGACTTTGGTGGGCGTGGGGGTCATGACGGGGTCCTTTGCTCGAACCCGCGGCATGACAGTTTAGCTGGCCCCGCGCAAGGGATCAGAACTTGGGGCCGACATATCGGAGACGGTTGATATCGGACTGCCCCTGTTCCGGAAATTCCAGCGTCGGCGTGACGTGGCCGACGAGGATGCCCGGTGTCACAGCAGTCTTGATGTATTTGGACTCGCCGGCAGACAGCTGGAATGACACCGCATTCTCGACCTCGGTTGCCGTCGTCACGACATACTTCCCCGGGGGACGGTCGACAAAAGTGAATCCGCCAGGCACGGACCTGCCGACGACTTCGTTGTTCATCCGGATCTCAGGCTGAACAGCCGATCCAACGAATTCGCCCGGCCGGGTGAAGTACACTCGGCCCAGGCCCGGCTTCAATGGCGGCATCTGGAAGGCCGGTTCGTCCAGGCCCCGTGGGCTCGCGCAACTCGCCAACAAAAATCCGACAAGCAAAAGGGGCAGCGCCCCGATCTTCGACCTCATATGCCCCCGTCCCAAATATCGGAGCGCCCAGCTCCAAATCAGCGGCAAACGGCGAGCAATTGCCTCGCCGTTTCCTCGCCCCACGGACTTGATTAGGCATACACGCCTTGATTGTGCAACCGTTTTTCAATCCGCAAGCACAGCGGGTATCTATGGCTGCACGTACGTGTCCATCGGGCAGCGCTGGCTGCGCCGACTATGCCAGCTCCGCCGACGCCCGCTGCATGTTGGCCGACATGTCCGCCGTCACGATGCTCTGCTCCTCGACCGCGGCGGCGGTGGAGGCAATGAACGCGTTGACGCCGGCGATCGCGACCTTGATCGCGGTCAGGGAGCTGGCGACGTCGCCGGAGATGGTATTCAGCGCGTCGATTTCGGACGTGATCGTATCGGTCGCCTGCTTGGCTTGACTTGCAAGATTCTTCACCTCGGAGGCGACCACGGCGAAGCCCCGGCCCGCTTCGCCCGCGCGGGCCGATTCGATCGTGGCGTTGAGCGCGAGCAAATTGATCTGGCTGGTGATGCCGGAGATCATCTCGACGATGCCGCTCATGGCCTGTGCGGCCGCGGTCAGCTTCTGGGCCTGGCCGTCGGCGGATTCGACGCGGTTGGTCGCGACTTTGGAATTCTCGCGCGACTTCGCCATGGTCTCGGAGATCTCGCGTATCGAAGCGCTCATCTGCTCGCTGCCGGCCGCGACCGCCTCGATCAGCCCGCGCGCGTTGTCGGCCTTCTTGCGGCCGATCGCCTGCGCGGTGATGTCGGTGGCGTATTTCACCACCTTGTAGGGCTTGCCGTTCAGATCGAAGATCGGGTTGTAGGACGCCTGGATCCAGATCTCGCGGCCGCCCTTGGCGATGCGCTTGTATTCGGCGGCCTGGTATTCGCCGCGGTTAAGCGCCTCCCAGAACTGGCGATAGGCGAGCGAATTCTTCTCGTTCGGCTCGACGAACATGGAGTGGTGCCGGCCCTTGATCTCGGCGAGCGAATAGCCCAGAGCCTTCAGGAAGTTCTCGTTGGCGGTGCGGATCGTGCCGTCCATGTTGAATTCGATCACCGCCTGCGACTTCTGGATCGCGGCGAGCTGGCCGTCATTGTCGGCCGCCCTCATCTTCTGCGCCGTGACATCGGTCGCGAACTTCACCACCTTGAACGGCTTGCCGTTCTCGTCGAGGATCGGATTGTAGGTCGCGATGATCCAGATTTCCTTCGCCCCCTTGCCCAGCCGCTTGTATTCGGCGGCTTCGAATTCGCCGCGGTTCAGCTTGGCCCAGAACGCGGCGTAGGCCGCACTCGTGCGGTCCTCGGGCGTCACGAACATGCTGTGATGCCTGCCCTTGATCTCGTCGAGCGAGTAGCCCATCGCATTCAGGAAGTTCTCGTTGGCGCTGATGATGGTGCCGTCCATCTGGAACTCGATCACGGCCTGCGCGCGGTTCACCGCGGCGATCTTGCCGGAATCCTCCATGGTCTTGATCTTGTACGCCGTGATGTCGGTGGCGAACTTGATGAAGCTGACCACCTTGCCGTTCTCGTCGCGCAGCGGCGCGTAGGAGGCGTGGATCCAGAGTTCCTTGCCGCCCTTGCCGAAACGCTTGTATTGCGTGGTCTGGAACTCGCCGCGGTTCAGGCTGGCCCAGAAGTCGCGATAGCGGGCGCTCTCTCGCTCGGCCGCGCTGACGAAGATGCTGTGGTGCTTGCCCTTGATCTCGGCCAGCGTGTAGCCGCTCATCTTGAGCAGGTTCTCATTGGCATCGAGGATGGTGCCGTCGAGACCGAATTCGATCACGGCCTGCGACCGATCGAGTGCCTCGACCTCCGTGATCGCGTGCCTGACCTTCTTGCTGTGGAAATTGAACACGTGAGCTCCGCAATCCCCCGGGAGCGAATCGGCAGCATCGGCGTACCGCTTCCCCCGCCCGAAAATTTGCATGCTCTCCTTGAGCGTTTGTAAACTGAGACAAGGGCTGCGGCCGGTTCCGCAATTTCACGTGCGTCAGCCAACTATTTCAACCGGCGAGGGTTCTCGCTCCATATGCACGGCGGAAGTCACATCGCGGGTTCGTATTCTTACGGACGGCATGCGAATTATTTTTCGCGGCGTCTCGACGAAGTTCCCGCAGGCGGACCGTGGCGGCGACATCCGCGTCGCCTCCGACCGGGGATGACCGCCAAGAAAATCTTCTCGCCCGTGTCGGCCTCGCGGCGCCGCGTTCGTCTTACAGGGGCACCGCCGTCATTCCGGGAACGCGATTTCGGCTTGGCCGGAAGGTCGGGAGTAACAAGGACACCCCATGCGATTCATGATGCTGATGATCCCGCTCGGCTACGAAGCCGCGCCGCCGGACGTGCAACTCGATCCCGAACGTGTCGCCGCGATGATGCGCTACAACGAGGCGCTGAAGGACGCCGGCGTGCTGATCACGCTGGACGGGCTCCATCCGCCGTCGATGGGCGCACGCGTTTCGTTTGCGACCGGTGAGCCCATGGTCACGGATGGCCCTTTCGCCGAGGCCAAGGAAGTCCTGGGCGGCTACTGGATGATCGAGGTCGCCTCGCGGGCGGAGGCGATCGCCTGGGCAAAGCGATGCCCGGCCTCGCCGAACGAGATCATCGAGATCCGCCAAGTGCAGGAAATGGCCGACTTTCCGCCTGACGTGCAGGCGGCGGCCGCCGGCTTCGACGAGCTGAAAGCCTAGAGCATTTTCGGTTCTGATTGAATCAGAACCGAAGCTCTAGATTCTTGTTTTGACGCGTTTTCTTCACGCGAACCGGTGTC